>WFVP01000156.1 GCA_015491595.1 Anaerolineales bacterium | reverse complement strand
TCACTGTTCACTGCTCACTGCCCACTGCTCACTGCCCACTGCTGACTGCCCATTGCCCACTGCTGACTGCCAGAAAATTCCTCAAGAGCCGCAGCCCCTCCTGGGTCAGGATGCTTTCGGGATGGAATTGCACACCGAAGACGGGATATTCCCGATGGGCCAGGGCCATGATTTCTCCTTCTTCGGTGCGGGCCAGCACTTCCAGGGGTTCGGGAACCGGGTCGTAGACCACCAGGCTGTGGTAACGCATGGCCTCGAAGGGGTTGGGTATGCCTTCGAACAGGGGATGGGGGCGATAGCGTACCAGGCTGGTCTTGCCGTGCATACGACGCTGCGCCCGGTCCACCCGGCCGCCGAAGGCTTCGGCCAGGCACTGATGCCCTAAGCACACGCCCAGCATGGGGAACTCCCGGTGCAGGTGCCGGATGACGTCCAGGGAAATCCCCGCGTCGTAAGGGGTGCCCGGGCCGGGGGAAATCACGATGGCTTTCGGTTGCATCCGTCGAATGTCTTCCAGGCTCAGCGCGTCGTTGCGCACGACGACGACCTCTTCCCCCAACATGCCCAGGGCCTGGGCCAGGTTGTAGGTGAAGGAGTCGTAGTTGTCGATGAGGAGAATCATGGGAGCCTCCCGTCGTTGGTCGATGGTCGTTCGTCGTTGGTCGATGGTCGATGGTCGGTGGTCGGTCGTCGTTCGTCGTTCGTTGGTTAGCAGTCGGCGGTCGGCTCGCTGCTCACTGCTGACTGCGCACTGCTGACTGCCCTCTGCTGACTGCTGATTGCCCACTGCTCACGGCCGACTGCGGACTGCGGGCCGCCCGCTTCCGCCATCTCCACGGCCCTGGCCAGGGCACGGGCTTTGTGCAGGGTCTCCTCCCATTCCCGTTGGGGGAGGCTGTCGTCCACGATGCCCGCGCCGGCCTGCAGGTACACGGTCTGGCCTTTCATCACGATGGTGCGGATGGTGATGCAGGTATCCATGTTGCCCTGGAAGCCGATATAGCCCACCGCGCCGGCGTAGGGGCCGCGGCGTACCGGTTCCAGTTCGTCGATGATTTCCATGGCCCGAACTTTGGGAGCACCGCTCACCGTGCCCGCGGGGAACGCGGCCCGCAGCAGGTCCCACGCGTCGTATTCGGGACGCAGTTCCCCAACCACCCGGCTCACCAGGTGCATCACGTGGGAGTACCGCTCCACCACCATGAAGTCGGGCACCTGCACGGTACCGTATTTGCACACGCGGCCCAGGTCGTTGCGCCCCAGGTCCACCAGCATGACGTGCTCGGCCCGTTCCTTGGGGTCCGCCTTCAGGTCGGCCTCCAGGGCCGCGTCCTCTTCTGGGGTGCGCCCCCGCGGCCGGGTGCCCGCGATGGGTCGGGTTTCGGCCACGCCGTCCCGCAGACGGACCAGCATCTCCGGCGACGCGCCGATAAGGCGTATCCGCGGCCGGCCCCCCAGGTCCAGGTAGAACATGTAGGGGGAAGGATTGAGGCCGCGCAGTACCCGGTAGATGCTCAGAGGATGGGCACGGGTGGTGCGGGTGAGCCGTTGGGAAAGCACCACCTGGAAGATGTCCCCGGCCGCGATGTATTCCTTGGCCCTCCGCACCATAGCCTCGAAAATTTCCTGCGTGAGGTTGGAGCGCCAGGGTTCGCCTTCCTCGAAAGGTGGGACGGAGGGAGGAGCAGGCAGAGGGGCATCCAGGCGGCGGAGCAGGTCCTTCATGCGGGCTTCGGCCCGGGCGCGGGCGTCTTCCAGGGGCTGACCTTCCCGGGATTCGGTCAGCACGAAGGCCAGTACGTGGCGACGTACGTGGTCAAAGGCCAGGAGCACTTCAGGGATGACCAGCCAGGCCCAGGGCAGGTCCAGGTCGTCCTGGGCCTGTTGGGGCAGGCGTTCGAAGAAGCGGACCATATCGTAGGCCCAGTAGCCCACCCAACCGCCGTGGAAGGGCGGCAGGTCGGAGGCGGCCAGGCCCAGGGGAGGCTGCACCTTCAGGGCCTTGGTGACCTGACGCAGCACGTCCAGTGGGTCCTGGCCTGGGGGAAGGGGGAGGCGCCGCGGGCCGTAAGGCGTGAGGAGTTCCACGCCGTGGGGGAAGACCCGGGCCTGAAAGCGCGCGCCCAGTCCGAGGAAGGAATAGCGACCGATGTGGGCGGCCTGTTCCACGCTTTCCAGCAGGAACAGGGGCAGGGTGCCCTGGAGTTTGAGCAGTACCGAAATGGGCGTTTCGGTATCCAGGGGCAGGGGCCATCCCACCGGCACAAGGGTGAAGCCGGTCGGCAGGTCCAGGGCCAAAGTTGTGGGAGACGCGTGCATGGTTCGACCTCCAAACAAAAACGCGTCCCGTCCCACAGGGACGGGACGCGCGAAGTCCCGCGGTGCCACCCTGGTTGGACCGGACTTGTGTAGCGCCCGGTCCCCCTCGTTCCCGGGTACGGCCCGACCCCGCGCCCGCGGGAGGGCGATACCCTGGCCCGATAACGGGGGCGACCGGCCCGACCCTACTGGCCCCGAAGGGCGTTGGGGCGGGCGGCTACCCCGGCCCATTCACCCTCGTCGTGGCCGGCGGGCTCGCACCGCATCCCCGTTCGGGGAAGGCCCGCCTCTCTGCGGCCCACGACCCTGAGGGCTACTCCACCGGGGTCGGCCTTGGTGAAGGTGGCCCTTTGTATACCCAAAGGGCCTGGTGATGTCAAGAAGATTTCGCCCTGGGCCGCGGGTCTATCCCCGCAGCAGCCGCAGCGCGTTGCCCACCACGATGAACTCGCTCATCTCGTGAATGAACACCGCGGTGGAAAGGGAGATCAACCCGGCCAGGGCCGCGCTGCTCAGGCCCAGGACCACCAGCATGGCCACGGCCACGTTCTGCCACATCACCTGCCGCGTCCAGCGGGAGAGCCGGACCGCGTAGGGCACCTTGGTCAGGTCATCGGCCATGAGGACCACGTCCGCGCTTTCCATGGCCGCGTCGGTGCCGGCCGCGCCCATGGCGATGCCCACGC
>WFVP01000155.1 GCA_015491595.1 Anaerolineales bacterium | reverse complement strand
GTGTACGGCAACCACATCAGCACCGATGAAATCTTCCCCGGCAAGTACACCTACACCCTGCGCACCCGGGAGGAAATCGCCGCGCACGCGATGGAGGACGTGGATCCCTCCTTTGCTCGCAAAGTCCGGTCGGGGGACGTGCTCTTTGTGGGGGAAAACTTCGGTCACGGCAGTTCCCGTGAGCAGGCGGTGACCTGCCTGAAGTACGCGGGCGTGGCCGCGGTGGTGGCTAAATCCTACGCCCGGATTTTCTACCGGAACGCGGTGAACCAGGGCCTGCCCGTGCTGGAAAGTCCCCAGGCCGTGGACGCGGCCCGGTCCGGCGACCCTGTGGTCATCCATTGGGAGACGGGTGTGGTGGAACTGCCCGCGGGCATCTTCCCTTTTCGCGCGCCGGAAGGACTGGCCCGGGAGATTCTGGATGCGGGAGGGTTGGCCGCATGGTTATGAGGAAACCCCTCGCTTTAGGGTTCCTGTTCCTCCAACCAGTTGGAAAGGGCCTGGGCGAGTTGTGCCCGATGGAAAGGCGGGGTTTCCCTTGAGGGATGGGCTTCCAGAGCCTCCAGCAATTCCAAAGCCGTTTTTTCGGTCATACCGTGACGTCGAATCCGCTGGAGATAGGGGGTTTTGATTTGTGGAGGAAGGTCACAGGCTTCCAGCAAGGCCAGGATTTGGGCATCTGTGACGTGTATCCCGAGTAACCGTTGGCGGACCATGCGGCGCAGCGCCGAAAGGGCCGGCTGATTCTGCAGGGCAGCCAGACCGCTCAGGGTTCCCACGAGCCAGGCCATCCACAGGGTGAACAGGATGAGGCCCCGCCATTGCGGGTCCCAGGTATCGAATGTTCTCAGGACCCAATGACTGGCCACGAGGGGGATGCCCACAAGAAAGGCAAAAATAGCCGCCACCGTCGGACCAGCGATGACGAACAACAACCAGTTTCGGATTTCTTGGTCGGGCGGGATTTCCGGAGGGAGGGGCATGTCGCCGACTTCTATCGTCGCATCCAAAGCCATCAAGGTCAGGGCAATCCAGGCCAGGCCCGCGAACCAGACCCAGCCCACTCCCAAGAAGGTTCCCGGGAACCGATGCCATGCAACCCAGATGCCCGCGCCCAGGGCGAACGTGGCCATCCACAGGGAGAGCAAGAACAGGCGTCGGAGCCAACGCCAGATTTGGAAGGCCCGAAACTCATGTTTCCCGGTCATGACCCAGATTTTCCGCCAGCATATTGCAGAAGAGCGCCCCTTGTTCGATGGCATCGTCCAGGGCCACATGGGTATGAGGATGAGGATCGAACCAGCGCTTGGGGAATTTGCGCTTCACACATCCTCGATATTCCTGTTGTTTGAGCATGGCCATCGCATATGTTTTGATGTCCAGCCCAACAAAACCGAACGGGCTTTCCCCTACGAAGCGGATGAGGTACCAGTAAACGAACATGAAGTCAAAAGTCACCGGGTAACCGACGAACACGGGCCGACCGGGCAGGGCTTTAAGCCAGGCCACGTACTCCCGCATGACCTCTTCCGGAGGCCGGGCGTTTACCCGACACTTCTTCCAGGCTTCCGGGTGCCGAGACCAGAACTTCATCGTTTTGGGATGCGGTTTCGCACCGGGCAAGGGTTCCAGATTGGCGGAAAAGGTCCCAATCAAAGTCTTGTCCGGCAGGTAAGCCGCAGAGGCCAGACAGAGCATGGAATGCGGGCCGGGTATGGGACCATCGGTTTCCACATCGGTACTGACGTAGATTTCCGGTTTCCTGACCATAGGCTATCCTCCTTTGCTGAGCCCGTTTGTCAGCCTCAATGGCCGAGAGGAACAACCTCATTCTATCGTGTCCATACGCCTCATCCAAGATGTGTGGCCTGCTGGTGCAGGGTTTTTGCACGTTCTTGCAAAACCCGGCCTTTTCAAGGTGATTTGCCACGTGACGCGCAGGCCTCCTCGGGCTCGGGACCGCAGGGGAAAAATAAATTTGTGTGGGGCGGCGAAGCCGCCCCACACAAATTCTTTCTTCCTTATGGTCCTGAGCCCG
>WFVP01000154.1 GCA_015491595.1 Anaerolineales bacterium | reverse complement strand
GAGTTTCCCCCGACCGCCCTGGGTCTTCTCCAGGTAATGGGCGCCAATCTGCACGGCCATGCGCCCGGCCACTTCGCTCATGGGCACCAGAAGGGGCAGGCGTCCGTCGTCCAGTTCCACCGTTTCATAGGCGATGGCCGTCACCTGGCGCTTCATGAGTTCATGGGTCAAACGCTCGTCCGCGGCCAGGTGCAGGTAGGTGAACAACAGCAATCCGGGACGCAGGTAGTCGTATTCCTGGGGAAGGGGCTCCTTGACCTTGAGAATCAGGTCCGCTCCTTTCCAGACATCCGCGGCCTCGGCGACGATTTCCGCACCGGCTTGACGATATTCTTCATCGGAGAAACCGCTGCCCTCGCCCGCACCGGCCTGCACCAGCACCCGGTGGCCGTGCTGCACCAACATGGCCACCCCCCCTGGGGTCTGCGCCACGCGATACTCGTTGTCCTTGATTTCTTTCGGGATACCGATGATCATAGTTGGCCTCCTGCACTCGGCATGAGAGATTTCCTGAAGACATTGGGGACATCTGCTGGAGACGAAGCTGTCCCCCGTTTAGTTAAATGGGCGCCCATGGGCCCGAGTTACGCCTGGACCTGAGCATGGTCACCCAAAAAGCCGTGCCACGGTCGCCCTTCGATGCGCACGTAGCGACCCACCAAGCTGTTTTCCACCACCATGTTCTCCACCCGGGCATTGGCATCCAGGATGCTATCCCGCACCACGGCGCGCCGGACCTCCACGTGCGGCCCCACGGTGACATACGGTCCGATCACCGCATACTCCACCTGGGCCGTCGGGTCGATGTACACCGGTGGGATGACCACCACCCCGGGCTTCAACACATCCACCGCGTTGTCCCGACCGTGTTCCAGCAAATACCGGTTCGTGGCCAGCAGCGCCTCGTACGTTCCCGCGTCCAGCCAAACGTCCACGGGAACCGGCTCCATGCGCAATCCTTCCTCCAGCATCAGATTGATGGCGTCGGCGATGTAATATTCCCCTTTGGTGCGCAGGTCTTCCTGCAATTGCCGTTCCACCGCCCGGGCCAGGGCTTTCCCGTCGGGGAAGTAGTAGCAACCCACCACGGCCAGGCGATGCTCCGTGGTCTCGGGTTTCTCCACAATGCGCACCACCCGGCCTTCTTCCACAAAAGCCACGCCGAAACGTCGGGGGTCCGGCACTTCGTGCACCCAGGCAAACCCCCGGTCCTCGGGCAGGTCCTCCAACATAGCAAACGAGGTCTCCATGAGGGTGTCCGCGAACAGCATCAGGGTCGGGCCCTCCAGGTGGTCTCGGGCCAGGTACAGGGCGTGGGATTGGCCCAGGGCTTCTTTCTGGAGGACGTATTCCACCGGTACATCGGGGTAGTGTTGGGCTATGAAGTCCCGAATCTGGTCCCCCAGATAGCCAATGACGAAAACGAAACGCTTCGGGTCGGGCAGGTGTTGCAGAAGGTTGTCCAGGATGTGTTCCAACACTGTCTTGCCAGCCACGTAAATCAAGGGCTTGGGCCGACTCCAGGTCCAGGGACGCAGGCGTGTCCCTTTGCCTGCCATCGGCAGTACCACAGTCAATGCTCGCGTCATGCCCCTTGCTCCTCAATGTAATGTGAAGGAAAAGCCTTTGGGATTGTACCATGAAGGCGGAAGCGGCCCGGAGGCGCGATGGCGGTCAAGCCTTGCCACATCGGAAACGGAACCACCCCCGCCAAATCAGCAAACCCAGCGACGAAAAGGTGCTCATGGCCACGGGGAACATGGGGTTGACGGCCTGTCGAAGGACCAGTCCACGCACCGTGAGGGCCAGAGGAACAGCCAGCACCACCGCCCACACGATGCGAAGCCACCATCGGGGGTGCGTCATCCAACGGAAGTCCATCAATCCCAGCGAGGTCGCGACCCCCAACCAGGCCAGGAGCACCAACACCGCGGTCAAGAACAGCCGAAAGACCTGGTCCAGGGTGCCGTGGACCAGAAACCCCACCAGGGTCATGGCCGTGAGGACGAGGGCATCCCCCCATTGAAGGGTACGTTTCGTGCACATCGGGTCCCCCTCAAGGGTTCAGGTATCCACGGGTTGCCATCGCAAAGGAATGTCCGGCGGGAACATATGCGGAGCCTCGATGAATAGGCCCTGGGCCGTGGTGGTCACCGTGCCGTCCGGGAGCAAGATGCGGCCCTCGGTGTAAATCTTGCGCCCCTCTCGTTCGCGAATGCGGCCTTCCACCGTCACTTCCTGGCCCAACGGAACGGGTCGGAGATAGCGGATGTGCAGCTCACCGGCCAAGACCATGTAACCCGCGGCCCATACCGAGGCCCCCATGGCCTCATCCAGCACCGCGGCCAGGGCACCTCCGTGGGCATGGCCCGGAGGGCCCTGCTGGGCTTCCCGGAAGGTCACCTGGGCGTACACGGTGCCGTCCTCCCGCACCCACCACTGCACGCCGATACCATGAGGGTTCTCACGACCGCATACGAAACAGACACCATGTTCGGTCAGCCGTCGGTCCATGGCCTGCTCCATCGTCCTTGGTCGAGTTGCCGCTTCCGTCGAGCGTGTTCACATCAAGCGGGGCAGATGCCGCCGCAACCGGGGGTACAGAGCCACCGCCCGGGCCGCGCCCAGCACGGTGCAGTGCAGAGGCTGGTCCACCAGATAGGCCGGCACGCCCAGTTCCTTGGTCATCAGGCGGTCCATGCCCCGGAGCAGGGCCGTACCGCCGCACAGGGCCACGCCACGGTCGATGATGTCGGACACCAGTTCCGGCGGGCTCTGCTCGATGACCTTCTGCACCGTGGCCACCATCTCTTGCAGCACGTCGTAGATGGCCTCCACGATTTCACTGGTCACCAGGGTCACCGCCTTGGGAAGGCCGGTCACCTGGTGCTGGCCCTGCACTTCAATGCTCAATTCCTCCTCCAGAGGCACGGCCGCGCCAATGGCCCGCTTGACCTCCTCGGCCGTGGTCGGTCCCAAAATCACGCCGTATTTCTTGCGCACGTAGTTCACGATGGCCTCGTTGAGGTCCTGGCCGCCTTTGCGCAGGGTCTCCGCGCTCACGATGCCGTACATGGCGATGACCGCGGCCTGGGTCGCGCCCGCGCCCATGCACACAATCATGTTCCCGGCCGGTGTGCCGATGGGCAAATCCGCGCCGATGGCTGCGGCTAAGGGGGCTTGGATGAGGTATACCTCCCGGGCCCCGGCCCGCAACATCGCCTCATAGACGGCCCGCTGCTCCACACTGGTCACCCCGTGGGGCACGGTAATCATGGCCCGGGGACGAAAGAGCCAGGAACCCACCCGAGACTTGCGCACCAGGTAACGCAACAGGGCTTCGGTGATTTCGTAGTAGGCAATCACGCCGTGATGCAGGGGCCGGACCACTTCCAAACCTTCGGGCACCCGGCCCAGCATGGTCTCGGCCTCTTCGCCCGAAGCCACAATACGGGGCACGTCGTCCTCAAAGGCCAGGACCGCCAGGGTGGCCTCTTCCAACAGGACCCGCTCGGGCACGGCAATGCGAGTCTTCTCCGTGCCCAGGTCCACGCCGATGTCCTGGGAAAACCAGGGACTCATCGCTGGGGAACCTCGGCCAGGTTATTCGGAACCCGTGCTCTGGGGAGGCGCGGTAATCGGCCGCTCCCGTCGGTATCGCCGCACCGCCTCCAGGCGCAGGTTCGCCCGCCGCAGGGCCGCCAGCGCGGCCAGGTAGGCTTCGCTGTCCGCGGGCTCGGAGGCCAAGAGGCGCTCCGCCCGCTCCTTGGCCCGACGGGCTCGTTCTTCGTCGATTTCCTCCACGTGTTCCGCGGCATCGGCCAGGACGATGACCTTGTCGGGCAGGACCTCGGCGAAGCCACCCACCACGGTGAACACTTCCTCTTGGCTCCCGCGTTTCACGCGCAAAAAGCCGGGTTCCAGGGTCGTGAGCAGGGGCGCGTGGTTGGGCAGCACGCCCATCTCGCCCGAGCCCCCGGGGAGCACCACCATGTCCGCCTCACCCGACCATACCTGCCGGTCTTGCGCGATGATTTCGACACGAATGGGCATCGTTCGTCCTCCTCGTACAGGCTTTGGATGATGGCTCACAATGTGGACGCGCCAGCGTCCGCGTGAGGGTAAGTTTCCATACCGAACCCGGGACACGCACCCTTCTGATTGTACTACAAGCCTACCGCCAGTCCAGCGCCGTGACCAGACCGTCCCCGGTAAGAGGAATCGCCTCTCCCGAAGGCACCAGGACCAGATACAGGTTCCCCTGGTACATGAAGGCCACGGCCCACCGCCCCCGGTCGTCCACCGGCGCGGGGGACCAGCGCACCTGTTGGGGCGGCAATCCCGGCTCCCCTTCCTCG
>WFVP01000153.1 GCA_015491595.1 Anaerolineales bacterium | reverse complement strand
CCACATCCAGGACATTCGCTACTTCTGGGCCAACGACCTGCGCTTCTTACAGCAGTTCGAGTGATGCCCAACCCCAACGAAAAAGGGGCGGCTCAGCCGCCCCTTTTTCGCGTCCTGAGCTCGCCCTGGCATTGCTTTTGCTACGCTCCATCCTGGACCGGGTGGAGCTGGATGTCGTAGGTGATTTCCGCGTGGGCGGCGACCGTGGCGGACGCGGAGCAGTACTTGCTCAATGAGAGCTCCACGGCCCGTTCCACGTCCTTGCGGGAAAGGTCTTGGCCCCAGATGTGATAGGTGATGTGCACCTTTCGGTAGACCCGGGGATGCTCCTCCCGCCGCTCGCCGCGAATCTGGATGCGCAGGTCGGTGAAGGGGACCCGCATTTTCTGCAGGATGAGGACCACGTCCACGCCGCTGCACCCCGCGACCGAAGCCAGGAGCAGTTCCATGGGGCGGAGTCCCTTCTCCCCCCCGACGTCTCCCATGACCACACGGCGTCCTTCGGGCGTGGTGCCGATGAACCCGCCGTCGCCCTGCCATTGCACGTCGATGTGGACTTCCTGACTTTGGGTGGACATGATTCCCTCCTCGTGCGAAGGTCATTCCATCCAGGATGCGCCGATTTCCACCCCATACTCCCGGGCCCAGGCGTCCAGGAAGGCCTCCAGGGTATCCAGCCAGGCGTCGGCGCCCTGGAGGAAGGTTTCCCGTTGGTGCCATTCCAGCGCGTGGACGGCTTCCTCCCAGGCGGAACGCTTCTCCGGAGGCAGACGGAGCACCGCCCGGGTCCAGGTCCACAGCAAGGGATACAGGGCCTGAGCGGGGGTGCTGTCTTGCAAGAGGGCCTGGATACCCTGCGTGTAGTAATTCTTCCGCGCCGGATGGAGCACAGGGTCCTGCACCAGCTGGGTGCGCAATGCCGCATCGTAGTCCGCTTCCCAGGCGGGGAGCCAGGCGCTCATCTGCTCGGGCGAAACGCGGGGGGCGCCCAGGAGCTGGAGCAGGGTGCCCATCCAGTTGGGATGCTGGAACATTTGCGCCAGGACACTAAAGGCCTGGAGGAAGCGGCGGGGAGGCAGGATGTACCCTCGCAAGGTAGCGGGAATATGGGCCGCGCGGTAGAGGAGGCGCAGGCCCCGCTCCACGAAAACGGGCAGGTCGCCCAGGGTGTTCAGGGACATCCAGTCCTCCCGGGCCTGGTTCAGCAACGTGAGGGCCCGGCGGTAGGCGACCTCGGGGTCGTGGAAGTGGCTTCGAACGCTGGCCTGGACCCGGTCGAAGAAGTGATGGGGGTCCAGCAGGGGCCGTGCGGCGAAAACTTCCGCACCCAACCAGGGGTCGGCTCGGAGCTGTCGGGCCGGTTCGAACCGTTCGCGGGGATAGTGGCGAATGTCCAGGTGAATCCCCGGCTGCACTTCCCGAATTTCGTGGGTCGCTCCGGGCGTTCGGTTCCAGATGCAAACCACGTCAATGTCCGTGAGGCCGCCCAGCAGGGGAGAGCGGCTGAGAAGCGAACCGCTGAGGTACACGGTCAGCACATCGGGATGGGCGCGCTGTTCCTTCGCGAATCTCTGGGCCCAGGCCCAAAGCTTCTGGGGCGTGATGCGCATCGGGGTGCTCCTTTCAGGGGCTGCCAAGCGAGGGGCCCAACGCCCTCATGACACCCGCTCGTCGGGGATGTCGTTTCGTGTCCCTCCACCCTCGTGGTCAAGGACCTGCTCCGTGGGGTCCGTTAGTGGTCCCGTTCCACGATGTAATCGGCCAGGGAAATCAGGGCCTCCCGTTCCGGCTGAGGCGGGAACGCGCCCCGCAGGGCTTCCACGGCCTCGTCCACAAAGCGCCGGGCTTCGTCCACAGCTTGCGGCAGGGCATCGCTGTCCTGGATGCGTCGGATGAGGGCTTCCACCTCGTCCCGCTTCAGGCGTTCGCCGGCCATCAGGCGCTGCAACGCGGGGTCCTGGGGATGCTCCAGATAGTAGAGCAGGCTGGGCAGCGTGATGAGGCCGTTGCGCAGGTCATGGCCCACGGGCTTGCCCATACGTTGGGTTTCCCCGCGGAAATCCAGCACGTCGTCCATGATTTGGAAGGCCATGCCCACGGCATAGCCATAGCGCTGAAGTGCCTGAGCCTGTTCCGGCGTGGGATCTCCCAGCTTTCCCGCGCCCACCGTGGCCAGCTCGAACACCGACGCGGTCTTCGCATAGATGCGCCAATAGTAGGCTTCCTTGTCGGTGTAACGTCCGCCCTCGAACATCTGGTGGATTTCCCCGTTGACGATAATGGAAAGGGTCTCGGCAAACATTTCGATGACGGGGACGCAGTGGGTCTGGGAGATGAGTTTCGCCGCCCGGGCGAACAGGAAATCCCCCGTGAGCACCGTGGCGGCCGGAGACCACTGGGCGTTCAGGGTGGGTACGCCCCGTCGCAGCAAAGCGCCGTCAATCAGGTCGTCGTGGACCAGGGTCGCGGTGTGGAGCATTTCCAGGGCCGCAGCCAGGGTGATGAGGCGGTCTTCCTCCGCCTCGACCAGGCGTCCGCTCAACAAGGCCACCGTGGGACGAATCCGCTTCCCTCCCGCTCGCAGCAGGTGGTGCAACGCGGCTTCCAAATCCTGATGAAACCCCTCCGCCTGCCGATAGAGCAGGGCTTCGACTTCGTGCAGGGATTGCTCCACCGGAGCCACAACCGTTCCCATTTCCATGGTCCTTTTGCCTCGTGTTCGCAGATTCCGCAGTGTATTGGTTGCAGAAATTGTACCGCAAGACGGCCCGCTGCCAAAATGGACCGGGGACGTTCCCGCCGGTTTGCAGGGTCATCGGTGTCCCGGGGGACAGGGACGCCAGCGGTAGACGACCATGTTCTCACCGCCCAGCCGAGGAGCAAAGGTGCCCTGGGTGCGGTAGAGGGGCGCCGAACACCGGGTGAAGTCCGAACCGTACCAGTGGGGGAAGAGGACCAGGTAGCGGATGCCCCGGGCCTCCAGATACCGCGCCAACGCGGGCCCGTCCCGCAGGATGGGGATGACTTCGGGGTTTAGCAAGCCGGCCAGGTCCACCAACGGTTGGGGCGCGTAATACCCCAAGGCCCCGATGTCGTGGGCCGCGATGGGCTCTTCGGGGGGAAGGTGGTCCCGCACCCACCGGGCCGCCGCGACCATCTCGCTCTCGATCACGGCCACGTCCTGGGCGTACACCCGCGCCCCCAGGAGCCCGAAGCCGACGACGGTCATGGCCACCAGGGTATCGCGGAAAAACCGCCATCGGCGGACCCAGACGCGGGCGGGGCCGGACGGGAGGAGGCTTGTCCTGGGGTTCCCTTTCCCGGCCCAAAGCCCCTTGCCTCCCCACCACAGGAGCACGGGCAGGATGGGCACGACGTATCGGCCGTGCTGGTACGGCGCGGGGAGCTGGAGGGCATAGAGGGTGATGTGGGCCGCCGCCCATAAGGCATCCCCCCAGGCCCGGGGGGTGGACTTCAGTCCTTTTACGGTCCAGGGCAGGAGCACCAGGGCGGGTCCCACAAGGGGAGCCCAGGCCATACGCAGCCAGCGAAGGGCCAGGGGTTGATGCCGCAAGGCCGCGTACTCCGCCATTTTCGCCTGCGCGGTGTTGGGCCAGGGATGGCCGGTGACGACCATCTGGA
>WFVP01000152.1 GCA_015491595.1 Anaerolineales bacterium | reverse complement strand
CTCCTCCACGTAAGGCGCAGCGGGCAGGCGTTCGGGATGGTCCACCGCGCGCACATCGCCTCCCTGAGCCTCCACCATGGCCCGGAACTTTTCCCAGGCCCCACCCTCGGCCAGCACCTTGCGAGCCAGGTCCCGTCCGGCCTCCGGGGAGGAAACAGCATCCCCCAGGTAGAGCATGTACCCCGCGACCTCCAAGCAGTGTTCTACGAAGTCCTGGGGACCGTGACCCTGTAAGGTAGCGATGGCTTCCTTAACCTCCAGCGCGTTCCCCGCAGCCCGTCCCAAGGGCTGGTTCATATCCGCCAACAGGGCCACGGCCCGGCGACCGGCCAGGCGGGCGATGTCCACCATCAATCGAGCCAGTTCCCGGGCCCGATCCAAGGTATCCATAAAAGCACCCAGTCCAACCTTAACGTCCAGCACAATGTTCTGCGCCCCGGCGGCGATTTTCTTGCTCATAATGGACGACGCGATGAGAGGAATGGAAGGGACCGTTCCCGTCACATCCCGCAACGCGTAGAGTTTGCCATCGGCCGGCGCCAGGTCTGCGGTCTGTCCGGAAATCACGCATCCCACCCGCTGCACCTGGTCAAGGAATTCCTCAATGCTCAAATCCGTGCGAAAACCGGGGATGGACTCCAGTTTGTCCAGGGTGCCACCGGTGAACCCCAATCCCCGACCAGACATTTTGGCTACGGGCAGGCCCGCGGCCGCGACCAGGGGCACCACCACCAAGGAGGTCTTGTCCCCCACACCGCCGGTGGAGTGCTTGTCCACCGCCTTGGGGAGCACCGGCGTCAGGTCCAGCACCTGGCCCGAATAGGCCATAGCCAGGGTCAGGTGAGCGGTTTCTTCGGGAGTCATACCCTGGAAGTACACCGCCATGGCCCAGGCGGCCATCTGATAATCGGGAATCTCACCCGCCATATACCCCTGGATGAGGAATTCGATTTCCTCTTTGGTCAGGGTGCCTCCGTCGCGTTTTTTGACAATCAAGTCTACGGCACGCATCACGACCTCCTATGCACATCGGAACTTCGAGGGCGGAGCATCACGCCAATCCAATCGGCGGTCCAGTCCGCATTATATCCCGGAAAAATTGTAACATTTGTCCCCTTTCATCGTCCTATATGACAACCTGGTTACACCAAATCCCCCAAACGGAGGAAGATGTCTATGCGTACGCACCGACGGCTGTTTCTGTGGTCGGCGGCCCTGGCCTTGGGGCTGGCCATGATGCTGTCCGTTTTTGCCTCTCAGCCGAGTTTGGCTGCCCGAACCCATCGTCGGGTTTGGGTCGAATTTCGTATCGGGGCCCGGTCCGCGGTGGAAAAGGCCCTGCAGGCGGCCGGTGCTCGTTTCCATTATCGTTTCGACCGACTCAACGCGTTTGTGGTGACCGTTCCCGAAAACGCCCTTCAAGGTTTACGTCAGAATCCAAACGTGGTGGATATTGAAGACGATGTACCCCGTTACCTCTTTGCCCAACCTGCCCAGGCAGCACCCGCGGTGCTTCAGCAAACCACAACCCAGACGGTGCCCTACGGCATTGACATGGTCCAGGCCCGCGATGTCTGGGATGCCGACCGGGACGGCGTGGTGGATCCCGGCGCGCCCACAGGCGCGGGCATCACGGTGTGCATCATCGACACGGGCCTGTATGTGGACCATGAGGACTTCGTCGGTGTGCCCATCCTGGGTGGATATTCCCAGGTCGGTGAACCCTGGCAGGAGGACGGCGCCGGACATGGCACCCATGTGGCCGGAACCATCGCCGCGGCCAACAACAGCGTTGGTGTGGTGGGCGTTTCTCCCGGTGAGGTGTCCCTGTACATCGTCAAGGTCTTCAACAACCAGGGCCAATGGACCCTGGCCTCGGACCTGGTGGACGCCATCTACCGGTGCGCGGATGCCGGCGCGAACATTGTGAGCATGAGCCTGGGAGGGAGTCTGCGCAACGGCAAAGAAGAACGAGCCTTCAACGACCTGTACAATCAGGGCATCCTGTTCGTGGCCGCGGCGGGCAACGACGGAACCACCGATTACTCCTACCCTGCCTCCTATGACGCGGTCATTTCCGTGGCTGCTGTGGACAGCACGGGAACGGTGGCCGACTTCTCCCAGAAGAACGACCAGGTGGAACTGGCCGCGCCCGGCGTAGATGTGTTGAGCACGGTGCCCTGGATTGAAACCAACGAAGTCACGGTAGACGGCGTCACCTACAGCGCCCACCATATCGAAAACGCGGCCCGGGGTACGGCCAGCGGTCCCCTGGTGGACGGCGGCCTGTGCGACAGTGTGGGGAACTGGAGCGGCGCGGTGGTGCTGTGCGAGCGGGGTACCATCACCTTCTACGAGAAGGTGAGCAACGTGGAAAGCGGCGGAGGCGTGGCCGCGCTCATCTACAACAACGAACCCGGGAATTTCTACGGCACCCTGGGTGATGGCAACTCATCGAACATCATCGCCCTGAGCCTGAGCCAGGAGGACGGCCAGTACCTGGTGGCCAACAAATTGGGCTTCATCGCAGACGTGACCAGCAGCCTCACCAAACCCGCCAGTGGTTACGAGGCCTGGAGCGGCACCTCCATGGCCACTCCCCACGTGTCCGGCGTGGCGGCCCTGGTGTGGAGCGCTTACCCCAGCCTGACCAACGCCGACATCCGGGCTGCCCTGGACGCCACGGCCAAGGACCTGGGTGACCCCGGCCGCGACCCGGCCTACGGCTACGGTCTGGTCCAGGCCTACGACGCCCTTCAGTACCTGGCGGGTAGTGGCGGAGGCGGCGACACGGGCGGCGCCCTGAACGTCACCGTGGCCACGGACAAGAGCATCTATACCAATCGGGAAACGGTCACCATCACCGTGACCGTCACGGACGACACCGGAGCGGCCGTGGAAGGAGCCACCGTAGACATCACCATCACCACGGCCAACGGCAATCAATGGGCAGGCTCCGGCACCACCGACGCCAACGGCCAGGCCGTCTTCACGTATCGTGTAAACGCCAATCGGGATGGCTACGGTACCTACACGGTGGAGGCGACGGCCAGCAAGGCAGGGTACACCTCGGGGAGCGGAAGCACCACCTTCACGGTGGAATAATGCCCCTTCTCTCATGAGGGGAGAAAGCGAGATAAAACAAGCCGCGGCTTCGCCGCGGCTTGTTTTATCTCTTTGTCCAATCAAGGAAGGGTGTCGTATCCAAAAATCACCACCGAACCCTGTTGGAAGAGCACGGGCAGGTGTTCCCGGAAAAGGGCCTCGCGAGCCTGGTACTTGGTCCGTTCCCAGCGGCCCACCACTACAT
>WFVP01000151.1 GCA_015491595.1 Anaerolineales bacterium | reverse complement strand
TCCCTACAGCGGCCAGTACATCGTGGTTTCCACCCAATCGTACTGGCCGCTGTAGGGAAGCCCGGCGGCCTTCATCCCCTCCTCAAAAGCCGGCCCCCACTGGAAGGAGGCCCAGAAGGCCGTCTTGTCCTCTGCATTGTAGGGCATCAGGTGGGGGACCAACAGCACCTGGTTCACGGGGTCATAGCCTTGCTTCCCCCGGAACACCTTGAAGGGATAAATGCGGGCCTCGGGGTCATCGGGTCCGCCCAGGGGCTTGTTGATGAAGACCTCTTGGGTGGGGTCGATTTTCTCCCCCAGGGTCATGACCTCCATCCGACCGTTGAACCATCGGTACGTCGGCGTCACGTTCTTGGCCCAGACGAACTCGCCCTTCTTGAAGTTGTAGACCTCCCACCCGTTTTCGTCCTCCTCTACGCCCCGCTCCTTGTCGCCGGCCTTGGACCAGTCCCACCACATCTTGGTGGGCTTATCCCCCCGGGCGAAGGCGGGAATGTGGCAGGTCTGGCAGGCCACTTTGTCCACGTGGTCATTGAGCTTGGGGTCCTTCATGGGAGCCAGCCCGTGGCAGGATTCGCACGTCGCGGGATCGCCATCGGAGACGGGCAGGTCCTTGCCGTGGGTGTCCTTGGCCGTCATGGCATAACGGCTGCCGGCGATACGATGGGCGCCACTGTAATGACAGTCGGAACACGTCATGTTGGCGCCCTCCGGGGACATATGCACATCCACCGTCTTGGGAGGATTCTTCAAGGTGGAATCCATGTCGCCGTGTTTCACGCCGTCCCCGCCACCGCCGTAGAAGTGGCAGGCGCCACAGGTGGCCCGGCTGGTCGGCCCCACATTTTGGGCAATCTTCTTCAAGTCCGGCGGCTCCCAAATCTTTCCGCTCCCCGGAGGAAACTCTTTGGGCTCATAAACAGGGTGCCCGGCACCGGGCGGGAACTTCTTGTAAGTCCCCGTAGTGTCGTGGCACACCAGGCAATCCACCAGTTCTTCTTTCGTGAAATCGAAACCGGCGTCCTTCCATCCGTAGCCGGCGTGGCAGCTGGTGCACCGCCGCCAGTTGGAGACCACGGCCACGCAGAAGTTGTTGATGACCACCTTTTTGCCCACCGTTTTGCCCGTGGGCAGGTCGGTACGCTCCCATGTCCAATGAAAAGTGGCCATGACCTGTTTAGCCGCTTCCGTGTGACAGGTCAGGCACGCCTTCGTGACCTCCACCGCGTTCTCGAAATCCTGTTGCAGAACGTCGAACTGGGAATGGTCGGCGGTGGACTGCGTCGTCGACGCCACCGTCGGTGTCGAGGCCTGGGCCTGCCTCTCAGGGGCTGCGGCGAAATCCGCCTTCGGGGCGCCCAACCACCATCCACCCGCCACGAGAACCAACAACGTCAGGTATTTGAGCCAGTTTCCCACGGTTTCCCTCCTGTCTGTTTGGGAATCGCGCGCCGGCCTTCCATGCATGAGCATATAAGGCCCCCCATCCCTTGTATAGTGACAGGTGTCATTGATTTTGGTACAAAGCGAGACATGTAGACAACTCTACTTGTACACTGTCCCTCATCCCCATGGGACACTTGACGCCCCCTTCCGCGCCAGGGGGCCGACTTTTGAGGTAAAATTCGTCCCACACCATCCGTGACTTCTTCTGGGCGGGAGAAAGGGGCCATGACGAACCAATGGTATCTGGGGAAACGGTATGACCTGGACAAGGGACGCCTTTTGGACGAACCGGTGTTCTACGATCCCGATGACCTCACCACCCACGCCTTCATCGTGGGCATGACCGGGTCCGGCAAAACGGGACTGGCCATCACCCTGCTGGAAGAGGCCGCGCTCTCCGGCATCCCGGCTTTGCTCATCGACCCCAAAGGCGACCTGACGAACATCGCGCTCCATTTTCCCCATCTGCGCCCGGAGGACTTCGCCCCCTGGATTTCACCGGAGGAGGCCCGCCGGGAAGGCAAAACCGTGGAGCAAAAGGCCCGGGAAACGGCCGAGATGTGGCGTCGGGGCCTGGCGGAATGGGGCATCGGCCCGGAGCGCTTGCAGCAACTCCAGGAAGCAGTCGACATCACCATCTACACCCCCGGGTCCGACGCGGGCGTGCCCGTGTCCATTCTGGCCTCCCTGGCCGCGCCCAAGATTCCCTGGGAGGGAAATCAGGAAGTTCTGCTGGAACGCATTAACGGCACCGTGACGGCTTTGCTGGGGCTGATTGGCTTGGATGAGGTGGACCCCCTGCAATCCCGGGAACACATCCTCCTGGCCAACCTCTTCCGTCACGCCTGGTCCAAGGGCCAGGACCTGACCCTGGAAGAGCTCATCTTGCAGGTCCAGAACCCACCCTTTGACAAATTGGGCGTCTTCGACCTGGAAACCTTCTTCCCCACCGGGGAACGGATGGCCCTGGCCATGCGCCTCAACAACATCCTGGCCGCGCCGACGTTTCAAACCTGGATTCAGGGCGTTCCCCTGGACATTCCCCAATTGCTCTGGACGCCGGAAGGGAAGCCCCGCCACAGCGTGTTTTACCTGGCCCACCTGAACGACCAGGAACGCATGTTCTTCGTCACCTTGCTCTTCGCGGCGGTGGAAACCTGGATGCGCACCCAACCTGGAAGCGATGCCCTGCGCGCGTTGCTGTATTTCGACGAGATTCACGGTTACCTGCCTCCCACGGCCAAGCCGCCCTCCAAGCCCCCCATGTTGCGCATGTTGAAACAGGCCCGCGCCTTCGGCCTGGGCCTGATGCTGGCCACGCAAAACCCGGTAGATGTGGATTACAAGGCCCTGAGCAACATGGGCACCTGGTTCGTTGGCCGCCTGCAAACCGAACGAGACAAGGAACGGCTGCTGGACGGACTGGAAGGCGCGTCTCCGGGGACGGACCGCCGGGTGTTCGACGACCTCATTTCCCGCCTGCGCAAGCGGGTCTTCCTCCTCCACAACGTCCACGAGCGCGAGCCCGTGGTCTATCACACCCGCTGGGCCATGAACTTCCTGCCCGGCCCTTTAACCCGAGCCCAAATCCCCCAGGTCAACCGCCTCCTGGGCGTATCAAAGGAAACCGTTACGACCTCTGCGCCGGTGCCGAGCAGGAGTATGCCTACACGCAAATCCCCTCGAAAAACGGTCGCCGCGGCGGGTCCAAGCCCCCTACCTGGCACCACCACCCGGCCCCAGGTGCCCGGGGACGAGTTCTTCTGGCCGGTGGAACAGGACCCCGAAGAGGCGGCCCGGGCTCAGGGCATCCAAGCGCCGTACCTGGGCCTGGTCTACCGTCCGGCCCTCTGGGCTCAGGCCCGCATCACCCTCCTGCGGCCCCGGTATCATTTGGATTGGGAGACCGTCTACGCGGTTTTGGTGGAGGAACCCGAACGGCGGGTGGATTGGGATGCCTGGGAAGCCCAACCCCAGGAGCCGGACTTCTTCCTGGAGGAACCCGAGCCCGATGCCCGCTTCCTGCCCTTAGAACCCCCCTGGAATCGAAGCGCGTCCCTCAAGCAACTACGCAGTGCCTTCCGAAACTTCGTGTACCGCCGAACGAAGGTCCCGGTACGCGTTCACAAGGAACTCAAGGTCTACGGCGGCCCCAACTTGACCGAGGCGCAGTTCCGACGCCGCCTGCGCGAAGCGGCTCGCGAAGGCCTGGAGAAGGAACTGGAGAAAATCCGGCGCACCTATGAGCGCAAACTGCAGCGTTTGCGAGAACGCCTGAAACGGGAGGAGCGGGAGCTGGCCGAAGACCTGGCGGAATACGAACAGCGCAAACAAGAGGAATGGGCCACCCATGCAGAGAACCTTCTGGGCCTGTTCCTGGGACGCCGGCGTCGCTTGACCACCTCCCTGACCAAACGTCGCCTGACCCAGAAGGCCCTGGCCGACATCGAGGAATCCAAAGCCGCCATCGCCGAATACAAGGCCCAAATCGAAGCCCTGGAAGCCGAGATGCGAGAGGCCATGGCCGACGCCCGGGCCCGATGGGCGGAGAAAATCGAAGACGTGGACGTGCTGATGCTACGGCCCTATAAGCGGGAAGTCCAGGTGGAGATGTTCGGCATCGTCTGGATGCCCTACTACGTGTTCGGAGAGGGAGAGGTCCTTTGGGAAGCGCCCGCCTTCCACGAACCCCACAGGGAGGACGCGCTATAGGCGAGGCGTGCCTGGTACGGCCCTCCCTTCGCTACAGGTCCCTCAGGCCGAAGTGAATCCGGCGCGCGGGCAAATCCACCCCTTGCAGGTACAGGGGCAGAACGTCGTTGCAGGCAGCCGGACGGCTCAGGGACATCCGTTCCTCCACCCCCAGGTCGGGCACCAGCACCGTGACCTGACCCGGCTGGACCCGCACGACGATGCCTTCCCCCTTCCAGTCAGGGGCTTCTTCCATGAGATAAACGCACAACCAGTGCTTGCGCGACAGGCGTTCCACCTGGCGCACGGTGCGGCGGGCGGCCTCGGCCATGCCCACCCGCTCCAGGAGTTCCTGCTCTTCCAGCAAAGGCGCGCCCCGCAGGTAAGCCCGCAACTGTTGATGGACCACCAGGTCCAGATAACGCCGCAAGGGGCTGGTGGCCTGCACGTAGGCTTCCAGGCCCAGCCCGTGATGGGGCTCGGGATGGGCGCGATATTCACTGGGCGCCAGGAGCCGCCGCAAGGCCGCCATGCCCGCCAGGCCGGGAGGCAGGGGCTCGTCGGGTTCGCGGGGCGGTCCCTGCACGGTGTAAGGCAGGGGGATGTTGCGCTCCTGCGCGTACCGGGCCACCGCCGCGCCGGCCAGCAGCATGGCTTCCTGCACCAGGGCCCGGCTGCGCAGCCAGGGCAACGGCCGCACCACAATACGGCCGTCGTCTTCCACCCGCACCTTGACCTCGGGGAGGCGGATGTCCACCGCGCCCGCCGCGCGCCGGCGTTCCGCAAAGGCCTGCAAACGGCCCTCCAACGCCTTTAGGGTCTCGTCCTCATCCAACAAGGGCTCCGCTTCCTCGTAGCTCAGCCGACGGACCCGCACCCACGAAGGGACGATGCGTATGTCCAGCAATTCCCCCTGCTCCCCCAAGAGCACCCCAATGGAGAGCGCGGGGGACGGGTCTTGCAAGCCCAAGCCCAGGCGTTGTCGGGCTTCATCAGGGAGCATGGGAATCACCTCTTCCGGCAGATACACGCTGCTTCCACGCTGACGGGCCTCTACGTCCGCCGGGGAGTCCGGCGGGACCAGGGAAGCCACGTCGGCCACGTGCACCCACACCCATTCCCCATCCCAGGAAAGGGCGTCGTCCGGGTCCTGACTGCCTTCATCGTCAATGGCGAAAGCGGGGAGATGGGTCAGGTCCTCCCGCTCCTCGTCCGGCAGCTCGGGCAGGGGGAGATGAGGAGGCTCGAGGGAGAGACCAAAGCGCCGCGGGTAGGGGTTGTAGCGAGGGGTCCAGACGCCCCACTTGAGAAGCACGGCATGGGCCTGTTCGGGGGTCTGCTTCTGGCCCAGGGCCTGCAAGACCCGACTGCGGGGAATTTGCTGGAGGGCGAGGGCGATGACGTCCTGCAAGAAGGGCCGGTCCTGGTCGGGATGCACCTGACCCTGCCGGGCCCGCTCCAGAAACTCGGCCCAGGCCTGCTTTTTCCGGACCCGTGCTTCCTGCCGTTCGCGCCATGCCTCCCATTCTTCCTGGGTCCGGGCCCGCAAGGCGTCGGGCGTTCCTTCGAAGAGGCCCTCTTTTTCCACCGCCTGCCAGACCGCCCAGGCCGCTTCGGGGGTAAACTCGCCGAACACAAACTCCGTCAAATCCTGCAGGGTGCAGGGAGGTTCCCCCTGCAGCACTTCCCAGGCTTCCCGCAGGTCGGCCAGTTCCACCTGCAGCAGGGCTTCCACATCCACCGGGCCAGGGTGCAGGACCACCACATCTTTGGGTCGAACCCGGCGCTCCTCCCCTTGGGGGAAGCGCAGCCGCACCTTACCATCCAGGCCCTCCACCCGGGCCGGTCGTCCCCGATACAGCACCAGCGCGCCTTGGGTTACCGTCATCGGTCAGGACGAGGTCTCTTGGGGAATCGCGTGCAGCCACTGCGCGGCCTTTTGGAAGCCCTCTTCGACCCAGATTTCCAACGCCCGCACGGCCCGCTCCAGCAGCTCCGGAAGCATTTCCCGTTCCTCAGGGTCGAAGGGCGAGAGCACGTAGTCCGCCGGGTCCATGTTCCCCGGAGGACGGCCGATACCAAAGCGCAACCGCGGGACATCCTGGGTCTCCAGGGCCTCCAGCACCGAACGCATGCCCTTGTGACCCGCGTGCCCGCCCCGGGCCCGCATCCGCAAGGTGCCAAAAGGCAGGTCCATGTCGTCGTACACCACCATCACCTGGTCAAAGGCCAGTCCCAGGCGCCGCACCAGAGGTCCCACCGCGCGGCCCGAAAGGTTCATAAAGGTCTGGGGTTTCGCCAACACCACCGGCACCCCGTGGATGGACACGGGAGCGACCAGGGCTTCCTCCAGAGGAGTGAACTTCCCTCCCCAACGCCGGGCCAGGATGTCCACGATGCGAAAGCCGATGTTGTGTCGGGTGCCCGCATATTCCGGCCCCGGGTTCCCCAAGCCCACGATGAGCCGCTCCCCCCGCAAGGTCCTACCCTCTTTCTCGCGGGTGGGGACCTCCAGGCCACCCAGTTTTTGCAACCAGCGAATCCACCGGGCCAGTTCTTCGTG
>WFVP01000150.1 GCA_015491595.1 Anaerolineales bacterium | reverse complement strand
CTCTTTGCCATGCTCCACGTGGACGAAGGCCAGATGGGCACCTACGAGTTCCCCAACGGCCCTGACGTCCCCGTCAAGGTCGGCGACAAAGTCGTGGTCAAGCCCTTCAAATTGCTCCAAGGTGAGGGGGAAGCCTCGGAGACAACGGGGAACGTGGTCGAGGTTCAGATTCTCAACTACGCTTATTCTCCTATGGAATTGGAAGTCAAGGTGGGGACCACGGTCACCTGGACGAACATGGACTACGTTCCGCATACGGTAACCGCAGACAACGGCGCTTTCGACAGCGGCATGATGGCCAACGGCGCCCAGTTCTCCTTCACCTTCAACGAGCCTGGCACGTACACCTACATCTGCACGTACCATCCGAACATGACGGGCACCGTCGTCGTGGTCCCGTAACCCCGGCAACCCCAACAACGCCAGACCACGCATCGCTTCGGGAGGGCGTCAGGGGACCCCTGAGGTCCCTTGCGCCCTCCTTTTTTGCCTTCGGCGTCCTTCCGTGATAAAATGAAAGTCAATGTAAAGGGGGCAGGCCTGGATGAGCGGTCGGCACCTTAATCTTCTGCCGGCAACGGGGATTCATAGGGCAAGTTCGAACAGACCACGCCTGGGGTGAACGTGTGACACAGGATACCAGCCCATCCAAACCTGAAAGATTGTCCAAAATCGCTGCCATGATGCGTTTTTTCCTCTCTCACTACTCGTCGGAAGACATCCTCACCCACTTGCGCTTCCTCGTGCGCATCCGCTGGCTGGCGATTGCGGCCATGTCCGTCCTGTTGCTGACGGGCAATCAGCTGGGCCTGGATGCGGCCCTGCTGCGCTTCAGCACTTCGATTCTTTTCCTCGTGGCCCTGTTCAACGCGCTGGCGGCCTGGGTATACGCTCGAGCCCAGCAAAACCCTCGATTCGTCTCCTGGGCCATGGGGGTGGGTTTCTTCCAGGCTCTGCTGGACCTCATCGGCATTCTCCTGGGGATTCACTACCTGCCCGTAGGCCATATCCGTTTGAGCGTTCTGCTCCTGGTGCTGTACATCGGGGGTATGAGCGTGGTCTTCTCCCTTCCGCAATCCCTGCCCCTGATTCTCCTGGCCGTTCTGGCCTACAGCGGGATGGTCTGGGCCTATGCCAGGCAAATCCTGCCCGTCTGGGACCCTTCCGGTCGCCCGGTGGTGCCTTCCCAACAGGAGCTCATCCTGGAGACCGTCAGCGCCATCGTGCTGGGGTTCATCAACGGCGCGCTGTTGTATGCCATCAACAGCCGCCTGCAGCGGGCCCGGAAAGACGCGGAAGTCCGCCAGGAATGGATGACCCGACTGCATCGCCTCACCCAAAACGGTTTGCGCAGCCCCGGCCTGGAGGCCCTCATCAAGCAAATCACCCAGGAGTTATGTGATTTGACGGGCGCCCAGGGGAGCGCCTTCTACCTCCACATCGAGCACACCCCCCTGCTGGTGCCCGCCCGAGCCATGAGCGCCTTCCCCCGGGAGGACCTTGAGGGGCTGATTCGCACCCTGGAAGACGACCTCCAAAAGCAAAACGGGCCCCAATTCCTCGCTCCCCGATACCGGGCCTTCATGGAAGGACAGGTCCTGGCCCTACCGCTGGACCTCGCGTCGGTGCGTCCGGGATACCGGGCATGGATTTTGCTGTGGTATTCCAAACCCAAAACCGCGCAAATCCTCAACGTCTCGTTGATTCAGCAGGTACAGACCACCTCCACCCTGTTGCTCACCCAGGCCCTGGCCCGGGAAGAGTTGCACAAAAAGGTGCACATCCTGGCCTCCCTGGCCCAGACCGCGCACCGCCTGTCCCAGACCATGGTGCTGGACAAACTCTTCCGGCTCATCGTGGAGCAGGGGTGCGCCATTGTGAACGCGCCTCGGGGAGTGCTGTGCCTCATCTCACCGCCGGAAGGTGAAAAGCGCTTCATCTGTCCCTACGCCCGAAACGTGCCCCGGGCCTATCTGGATTACGTGGAGGAAAACTACACCCGCATGCCGGGGTTCCAGCTCCTGGCCCAGGACGAGCGGACGGTGATTCACATCCCCGATGTGCGCAAGAGCCCCCTGCCCCAACTCCAGAAGTTCGCGGAAAAGGCCGGCTTTCGCGCCATCACGTACCTGCGCATTGCCTCGCCGGAGCGGGTCCTGGGGGCGCTGATTCTTTACTGGGAGACGCCCCGCATCCTGCATCCCTATGAATACGATGCCCTGTATCTCTTTGCCGCGCAGACGGGCACCATCCTGCACAACGCCCAGATGTACGCCTTTGTGCAAAGCGAAGCCCAGACCGACCTCCTCACCGGACTTTACAACCGTCGCGCCCTCTTCCGCCTCATGGAAAACGAAATCCCCAGGGCGCAACGAAATCAGCGCCCTCTCAGCCTACTGCTCATCGACCTCAACGATTTCAAGCGGGTGAACGACCTGTTTGGGCACAACGTGGGGGACCTGGTGCTTCGTCAGGTGGCCAATCATTTGCGACAGGAGTTAGGGGATATCGGCATTGTGACCCGCTACGGCGGCGACGAGTTCGTGGTGCTCCTTCCCGAAACCCCCGCCGAGGAAGCCCGACGCCTGGCCCAGCGCCTCCACGAGAGCTTCCGCAACTTCATCCCCGATACTCCCAAGCCCCTGGATCCGCCCATCAGCCTGGCCATCGGTGTGGCCACGTATCCCCAGGACGGCCAGACGCCCCAGGAGCTCATCGAGGTCGCCGACCAGCGGATGTACGAGGTCAAGAGGAACAACCACGCCGCTCCGGATTGACCTGGATACCCGTCCCATCTTCGCCCTGGGTCCTCCCCCGTTCGTCGCCGTTGGAGGACAGGCGGGCATCGCCCGTCGGAGCCGAGGGTCCCTCGTCCCGCATCATGCGCAAGAAGGCTTCCACCACTTCGGGGTCGAACAGGCGCCCGGCCTGCTCCTGCAAATAGGCCAGGGCTTTTTCCTTGGGCCAGGCGGGACGATAGGGCCGGTCGCTGGTGAGGGCATCGTACACGTCCACCACGGCGAAAATCCGGGCCGCCAGGGGGATTTCCTTCCCTTTCAGCCCAAAGGGATACCCGCTTCCATCCCAGCGTTCGTGATGGTAGCGGGGAATGTCCAGGGCCGGCTTCAGGTATTCGATGTGCGAGAGGGCCTGATAGGCCATTTCGGGATGCTGCCGCATGATGGCTTCTTCTTCACGGGTCAGAGGGCCGGGCTTGAGCAAAATGGCATCGGGGATGGCCATCTTGCCGATGTCATGGAGGAGGGCGCCCCGCCGAATGTGCACCAGGTCCTCCTCCTTTACTCCCATGGCCCGGGCCAGGCGAAGCGTCAGGTCGGTGACCCGACGGGTGTGGCCTTCCGTCTCCGCGTCCCGCATCTCCAACATCTTGGCCCAGCCCTCAATGGTCTCGTCATACGCCTTGATGAGCTCCCGGTGGGCCTTGCGCAGGTCCTGGAACAGGTCCGCCCGTTCGATGAGCAGCCCCAACTGACGCCCCACGGCTTCCACGAAGTCCACCTCATGGCGGGCCCATTCGTGGGGTTCCTCGGAGGCCACCACGAGCCCGCCGATGCGGGTTCCTTCGGACATCAACGGCGCGAGGAGGACGGCCCGCACACCGAACTGCTGCAAGAATTCGATACCCTCGGGCGCCTGGGGCGAAAGGCAGTCGGAGACAATCAGCGTGCTGGTCAGGTTCACCCCCGGCCGCTTGAGAAAGACGGTGGCCGGGCCCAGGATGGTGTCGGGCAGGCCCCGCAGGGCCACGTAACGTCCGTCCTTGGACCTGGCCCGGAGCCAGATGGCCCCCCGGGAGCGCCCCAGGGCCTCCAGCATCTGGTCCAGGGCGAAGTCGAGAATTTGGGGGATGTCCTCCAGCATGGAGCTGGCGGCCACCAGGATGGCGTTGAGGGTGGCCAGATAGGCCGCACGATAGCGCACCTCTTCAAAGAGCCGGGCCCGTTCGATGACCAGGGCCGCGGTCGGCGCGATGCCGCTCAGGGTAAGGAGGTCTTCGGGCTGAAAGGCCCCAGGAACGGTGCTGTCCAGGGAAATCACCCCGATGACCTGCTCCCCCAGAAGCAGGGGCGCGGCCACCGCGCTGCGGATGTCCCGCACCTCGTCCAGGTCGCCGATGTCCACATCCAGCCGGAAGGCAGGGTCGGTGTTCACGTCCTCAATGAGCAGGGGTTGCTTACGCTGGGCTGCCTGGGCCGCGAACCCCACCCCGCGCGGGAACGCGAAGCCCCGCAGCCGGGGGTCCGCATACCCCACCAGGGCCCGGATGCGCAACCGTCCGTCGGGTTCCATGAGAAGGATGGAACCCTTCTCCGCGGCAGGGACCGCGTACAGGGCCGCCCGCAGGATTTCCTCCAGCAGGGCGTCCATGTCGGTGGTTTCCCCCAGGGCTTCGGCGATGCGCGTCTGAGCTTCCAGCTGGCGCATGTGGCGCTTCTGGCCGCTGATGTCCGTGACCACGCCCAGGGTGCCCAGCAAAGCGCCGGTCTCGGGGTCGCGGTAGGGCGCTACGCTGACCATCGCGGCCAGGGGCGTGCCGTCCTTGCGCTGAAGGGTGAGCTCATCCCGATACACCCGGGCCTTGTCCCGCATCCGGTCCTTGGCCCGTGCCCGCCGTCGCTCTTCGGGGACCACGAAGTCCAGCCACAAGCGCCCCAGCATTTCCTGGGGGGTGTAGCCCAATATGCGGGCCATGGCGGGGTTGACGAAGGTAATCTTCCCCTCGGGGTCGAGGACCAGAATCCCCTCGGTCACATTGGTGACCAGGTTCTCGTGGAATTCCTTGAGGTGCCGGAGCTCTTCCTCCGCCCGTTTGCGTTCGGTGATGTCGTGGAAAATGACCTGGACGGCCGGACGTCCTTCGTGCATGATGGGTGTGGCCACCACTTCCACATCAATGGCCCGTCCGTCCAGCCGGATGAACTTCTCCTCCAACAAGGGCCCGGGCTTGCGGTCCTGAATGGCTTCCCGAATGCGCTGCTTGACCACCTCCCGATAGTCGGGATGCACGAACCGCAGCACAGGCTCTCCCAAGACCTCGTCGGGATGCTCCGCACCCAATAGCCGGGCACCCGCGGGGTTGATGAACACCAGCTTGCCGTCCTGATGAATGGCGATGCCGTACGGGCTGTTCTCCACCAGGGCTCGATAGCGGGCCTCGCTGGCCCGCAGGCGCTCCTCGGCCAGCTTGCGCTCGGTGATGTCCACCGCGGAACCGATGGCCGCGGGCTGTCCCTTCCAGGTGATGCGACCCGCGGTAAAGTCCACCCAGCCTATGCTCCCATCCTTGCGAAGAATCTTGATTTCGTAACGGACGGGTACGGGCCGCCCTTGCTGCCGGGCCAGTCCCCGTTGACGCACCAGCTCCCGCTGGTCGGGGTGCACCACCTGCCAGAAGGGTATCTTGAGGAGTTCGTCCGCGGAGTAACCGGTGATGCGCTCCATGGCGGGGTTGACGTACACGAAGTGCTCCCCCGAATACACGAAAATCGCCACCGAGGTGCGTTCGGCCAGGGTGCGGAAGCGAGCCTCGCTTTCCCGCAGGGCGCGCTCCGCCCGGTACTGTTCGGTGATGTCCCGGGCGTATCCCCGCACGATGGGTTTCGGGACGCCCGTGGTACGCAGGGTGTTCCGGTACTCCCAGACGCGCTCCTCCCCGTTCTTCGCCACGATGGTCATCAGGCCGCTGGCCCGCCCCTGGGTACGGATGGTCTCCAGGTAGCGGTCGAAGTCCGCATGATAGCGGGGGGGAATGAAGTCCCGCAAATTCCGCCCGATGAGCTCCTCCACCCGATACCCAGTCATCTCCTCGGCCGCATGGTTGATGGTCAGAATGCGGCCCTCCAGGTCATGGGTAGCAATGATTTCGTGGGTGTGCTCAATGAGGTCGCGAAGGAAATCTTCGCTTTCCTGGAGCTTCTCCATCAGGGCGTTCTGGTGGCGCCGGGCTTCGGCCCGCTGCCAGACCTCGTGGAGTACCTGGGGAAGGCGTTCCAGATGGTGCGGGGTACGGAAGACATAATCCGCGGCGCCCTGGCGCAGGATGTCAATGGCCGTTTCCAGTTCCCGGGTGACCTGCTCCGCCAACACCACCACGGGGAGGAAGGGGTCAATGGCCCGGGCCAGGTCCAGCAGGTTTTCGCCGCCTACCTCCAGCATCCCCAGGGCCGTCAGAATCACGTCAATCTCGCCCGTCTGCAAAACCGAACGCAGATGCTCCCCGGTCAGCGCCTCGATGATTTCGAAGAGACCCCGTGGGCGGGTCAAGGCTTCGCGTACCGGTTCCCGATTGGCTTGAGGGTGGTCAACGTACAAAATGCGCAGGGCTCTTCCAGGAGACATTCCTCATCGCTCCTTATCGGGTTCAAAGACCTACCAACAACATCAACGTCCATTGCCCTGCTTGCATCTCCCCCTTCACTCCGTAAGTGTTGGGTTCGGATGGGGAAAATCCAAAAGGACGTCCCTCTCCCGGGGAAGCCTCAACCCTTGCAGGCCGCGCTCCCGTTTCCAAAACAGTCCGTCGGACATGTCCCTTCTGGTCATGCCTCTCGAGACGGGAAGAGACCCCAACTTCCAGCCAGTATTCCTTGATAAAAAAGGTCAAACCCTGGTATACTTTATTCCGAGATTGCCGAGACGCCGGAAAACACGTGACCACCACACCATGGACCCTCTTGCATTATACCGAAAAAGGAATTCGAGTTGAGCCGACATCGGTAAGCCACATAAGTTGTTGACTTATCCTCTCGAGACGAGGTCTTCCAACAATGAAGAAAACGCATGCCCAAAGTTGGCCCAAAACCCTCCCCAAGGGGTGGGAACTGAATCACCTCCTGAGACAGGCCGAAGAAGTGGGTGGCGATTTCTGCAATGCCCGTTATCGGGAGCCCTACCTTTACTTGCTCATAGGAGATGTGGCGGGAAAGGGGCCAACGGCGTCCTTGCTGGCACAGCAGTTCCACACAGCCTTTGACAGTGCCACCCTGGTGTCCTCCCGGGCGCGAGAAGTCCTGCACTTCATGCACGAGTTGATATCCGAGGGATTGGAGCGGGCGGACACCTTCGTCACTCTGGCGGTGGTGGTCATGGACACCCGCGACGGCTCGTTCACCTATGCCAGCGCGGGGCATACCAGCACGTACTGGCTGCATTACGAAGGGCCGCAGGCGGAATTCCTGGAAGCCACGGGGTTTCCCTTTGGTATACCGGCGCCGGACCAGAGCTATCGGGAAATCGAGGGGCGCCTGGAACCGGGCGATTCCATCTGGCTGTATACCGATGGCGTCACGGAGGTACCGGACCGTTACAACCACATCTTCGGTCGTGCGGGTCTGCTGGACGTGTTGCTGGCGGTGCGGGAGGCCTCCCTGGACCGCCAGGTCGCGGCCGTGCGACGGGCAGTGGGTCTGCATCACGGGACCCAGTCCCTGCCGGACGACATGGCCATCCTGGCCATTCGCCGAACGCCGGAACACCCGGTGCTGGATGCCCTGCCCTTCGTCATCTGGGCCCGTTACCTGCAGGTCCGCTCGGCAACGCAGCGCATCGCGCAGCAAATCCGGCTGTGGGCCGAACGCTTTGGGTGGACGCCTTCCCAGGATTTCTTCTTCCAGTGGGAGCTGGCCGTTTCCGAAGTGCTGACCAACATCGTGCAACATGCCTATGTCGTTCAACATGCCCATCCCCACCTGGCCCCGGGCCGGATTCAAGGATGCCTGCTGGCCTATCCCGACGAGGTGGTGCTGGACGTCTGGGATGCCGGCGTGCCCTTCAAAGGCGAGCTGGCATCCCGTTTGTTGCATCATGAAGAAATCCCTCCGGAAGAGGGATACGGTCTGTACCTTGTCCAGCAGAGCGTCGACCACATTGCCTACCGCCGGGTCATGGAACGTAACTGGTGGCAATTACGCAAGCGCTGGCAAGGGGAGGAGGGGAAGCATGAAAGTTGAGGTCCATCATCCGCGATCCGATGTGGTGGTCATTGTGCCGGAAGGTCGGGTCGATGCCGTTTCGGGGCCCCAATTCAGGGAGCTCCTCAAGCAGCAGCCGGAACAAGGCAGGCCCTTTCTCATCATCGACTTGGAGAAGGTACCCTTCATGGACTCCTCCGGGTTGAGCGCACTGGTCTCGGCCCTCAAAGCCGCCCGGAAACACAACGGCACCGTGGTCCTGGTACGACCCACCCCCCAAGTACGCATGACCCTGCAAATGAGCATGCTGGACCGCATTTTCGCCATTCACGACACCATTGAGGACGCCCTGGAAGCCCTCTCGTCCCTGCTCACCACTTCCTGAACCCCCACGTGTGTTTTTGGATATCTGGCCACGGGAACTCCGGAACGCCCGCCGTATACGGAGGCCGGACCCCTACGCGGCCCTCCGGGGCCGCGCCCTTTTGGCTCCCCCTTTTCTGGCTTTCCACCCTCTTGTTTAGGCTTGAGAACCCCGAGCACCGGGGCCCGAGAAAACGAAAACCCCAGGGAAGTTCCCCGGGGTCTCTATCATTCTGGGGCGTGCCGCCCCTTAGAGTGGCGAGGGTGGGACTCGAACCCACAACCTAGGGACGCTCCTGGAGGACATGGTAGAGGTGGACGGCCGTGGAGCAAACCCACAACGGAGGGAAAGGGAGGGTATAATGACGTTGCCTGTCAAGATGAGTGAGGTAAGGA
>WFVP01000149.1 GCA_015491595.1 Anaerolineales bacterium | reverse complement strand
TCCATGTCCTGGGCCACCATCCAATTGGTGCCCGGCGGCAGGCCATGGGTCACCACCGCGGTCTCCAAAGCCACCACCGGCACGCCGGTATCCAGCGCCCGTTTCACGTGGGCACCCATACGCACCAGGGAGAGCCCGGTCAACAGCCGAGAGGGTTCCAGGAACATGGGTTACTCCAGCACGGTGATGACATCTTCGGCCTTGGGGACCATGCAGAGGAACACGAAGTCCTCGTCTCCGATGTTCTCGTACCAGTGGGGAACACCCGCAGGGATGAAGACTACGTCTCCGGCCTTCACTTCGTAGACCTCCTCGCCGATGCCAATGCGAGCCCGTCCTTGCAGGACGAACTGTTCGTGCTCCACCTGATTGGTGTGTTTGGGCATCCCGCCGCCGGGACGAATCACGAAACGCCGCATGAGGAAGTGGGGCGCCTCCTCGGGACCGATAAGCACCTGCACCGTGACCCCAGAACCGGCCTGCACCGGCTGCTCAGGAACCTGGGAAACCGATTTGACAGGCATACGCGACCTCCTGACAGCAAAAAACCGCCCGCCGACCATCTTGCAACACGAACTCCCCGGCGGGGCTGTGGGGTATTATACCCTCACTCTGCCGGGCCCCCAACCTCAAAAAGAGGCTGGTACATACCCATATCTCAAGCGCGACCCCATTTCTCGCCCCAAGCGAAGGGCAAGTCATAGACCAGTCAAACCCATCTCTGCAAACCATGGATCGTCCTGTCCGGACACAGGACCCCCCAGAGAGAGAAAGAAAGGGTGTGTGGGACGGCTTCGCCGCCCCACACACCCTTTTGTTTTTCTCCAGGTCCTGGGCCCGATAAGACCTACATGTCCCGTGACGAAATCACCTCGAAAATGACGAGGCTTTGTAAGAACTTGAAAAAGCCCTGCCTCTTCGCTCACCCGCAAGAAAGGGGTAAAATTCGATCGGTCTTGATAATCGCAAAACGTTCATTTTGAGGAACGGGCATGGACTGGAAAACCTGGGTCAAACAGGCCCTTCCCGAAACCTGGCGACCGTGGGCCTTGCGGATGTACCACACCCTCCAGTGGCTTCCCCAGTGGCCGGCCGCGGCCCTGCATCCCTGGCGGCTGGAGAGCAAACGGCGTTTGGCCGCGTTCAAGGACCGGCACAGGGGACAGCGGGCCTTCATCATCGGCAACGGGCCCAGCCTGCGGCACACCGATGTCTCGAAACTCAAGGGAGAAATCACCTTCGGGCTGAACCGAGTTTACCTGGCCTTTCCCCAATGGGGCTTTCACACGACTTACCTGGTCTCGGTCAACGACCTGGTCATCCAGCAATGCGCAGACGACCTGCGGACGCTGCCCATGTGGAAGTTCTTCACCTGGCGGGCCCGGAAGTGGATTCCCCTGGACGAGCGTACGATTTTCCTGTTCACCACCTACATGGGCCCCACCTTTGCCACCGATGCGCGAGGACGCTTGTGGGAGGGCGCGACGGTGACTTACGTGGCCTTGCAACTGGCCTACCACATGGGGTTTGATGAGGTCATCCTCATTGGTGTGGACCACAACTTCACCACCCAGGGCCCACCCAATCAAGAGGTGGTCTCCCAGGGCGAGGACCCCAACCACTTCCTCCCCAATTACTTCGGCAAGGGCTTCCGCTGGCAACTTCCCGACCTGGAGACCTCGGAAAAGGCCTATCGCATGGCCCGTGAGGCCTTTGAGGCGGCAGGACGCCGGGTGGTGGACGCCACCATTGGGGGAAAACTCCAGGTGTTCCCCAAGGTGGATTACGAATCGCTGTTTTCCCGGGAGGAATAGCAGTGCCAACCAACCTGATAAGGAACAAATGGGTGGGGCTGCTTCGTTGCCCCACCCATTTGTCTTCTGCTTTCATCGAAGAATACGAGCGCTGAGGTTACAACAACTTCTCCAGGGGCGTATAGGTCAACCCAAAGGCCTCGGCTACGGCGTGGTGGGTGATGTGGCCCTTGTACGTGTTCACGCCCCGGGCCAGGGCTTTGTTCTGGGCCACGGCCTCCTCAAAGCCCAGGTCGGCCAGCATCAGGGCGTAGGGCAGGGTGGCGTTGGAGAGGCCGTAGGTGGAAGTGCGCGGCACCGCGCCCGGCATGTTGGTCACGCCGTAGTGAATCACGCCATCCACCACGTAGGTGGGGTGGCTGTGGGTGGTGGGCCGGATGGTCTCCACGCACCCGCCCTGGTCCACGGCCACGTCAATGATGACCGAACCGGGCTTCATCTTGGCCACCAGGTCTCGGCTCACCAGGATGGGCGCTCGCGCGCCGGGAATCAACACCGCGCCAATGACCAGGTCGGCCACCCGCACGGAGTCCTCGATGTTGCGGGGGTTCGAGGCCAGGGTGGTCAAGTTCCCGTGGAGCACCTCGTCCAGATAGCGGAGGCGGTCCGGGTTCTTCTCGATGATGACCACGTGCGCGCCCATGCCCAGGGCAATCTTGGCCGCGTTGATGCCCACCGTTCCCCCGCCGATGATGACCACGTCCGCGGGTCGCACGCCGGGAATACCGCCCAGGAGTTTCCCCCGACCGCCCTGGGTCTTCTCCAGGTAATGAGCGCCAATCTGCACGGCCATGCGTCCGGCCACTT
>WFVP01000148.1 GCA_015491595.1 Anaerolineales bacterium | reverse complement strand
GGTCACGTAGTCATCCGCCCCCAAGGAAAGACCCAGAACCCGGTCCATTTCCTCGGTCTTGGCCGTCAGCATGATGACGTAGACGTCGGAATCCCGACGCAGTCGGGTGAGCACTTCCAGGCCATCCATTCCCGGCAGCATGATGTCCAGCACCACGATGTCCGGCCGATACGTATGCACGGCTTGCAGGGCTTCCGGGCCACTGGTCGCGGTGTAGACCTCAAACCCTTCCTTTTCCAGGTAAGCCGTGACCACCTGGAGGATGGCGGGTTCATCGTCCACCACCAGGATTTTGGCTCGAGCCATGGGAAACACCTCCCTGCCTGGTCCACGAACAACGTCCGGCGTCTCTGTCGTTGATTGTACAGGAAGCGGGGAGGAAACCCCTGCATCTTTACCGAATCTTGACCTTCTCTTGACGGGTCCTTTGAGGGGTCCCTGTAGTATGGGAAGCGAACGAGAGGGAAGGCCGGAAAACCCCGGACCACACAACGCAACGAGCCTTCCCCCTCGAACTCGAACCAAAACACGAAGACACGTAAAGGAGGTGTGCCATGATGGGAGGATGCTGCGGTTGGGGCGGCTGGTGGGGCCTGGGCAGCTTCGGCTGGATTGGCCTGGTGTTCAACCTCATTCTCTGGGTGCTCATCATCCTGGCGGTGATTTGGGGCATTCGGTGGATTCTGAGGAGCACTTCGGTGCCCGCTACAACGAGCCAGACGCCGACCAAATCCGAAGACCCTAAGCGGCTACTGCAACTTCGGTATGCCCGCGGGGAAATCACCCGGGAAGAGTACCTGCAGATGCTCAAGGACCTGGAAGGCTCGACCCAGTAAGGGACGTACCGGGGGTGGGCGCCGGATGGCCCCGCCCCCTTCCCCAAACCACGACCGAACGTTTGCCTATAGGAGGAACAACCATGTGTGGACACCATACGATGCAACACGCGACCCACGGAACCCCGGTGCAGGAGCACCACAACGCCATGTCCATGGAAGACCCCAAGCGGGTCCTGCAGCTGCGCTACGCCCGGGGCGAGATTACCCGGGAAGAGTACCTGCAGATGATGGCCGACCTGGAAGGCGTCAAGCCCCAGGAACAGGCGTAAAAGGAGAACCCCGGGACGGCGTAGGCCGTCCCGGGGACCAACTCCACGACCGCTTTACCCTTATCTTTCCCTGAGGAGGTCATACCATGATGGGATTCGGATTTCTCTTCTTCCTGCTGCTCATCGGCCTGTTGATTCTGGGCCTGGGACGAGGCTTCGGCGGACTCTTCACCGGCCACGGGTATGGAGGCCATCACGGACCTCATGTCTATCCCACCCCGAGGCCGGCCGGGAGCCCTGCCCCCGAAGACCCCAAGCGGCTGTTGCAACTGCGCTACGCCCGCGGGGAAATCACCCGGGAAGAGTACCTGCAGATGCTCAAGGACCTGGAAACCCCCGCGTAATCCCCTTCTCGTCCAAGCAGGAACGACAACGTCACCGGCAACCGGTTGCCGGTGACGTTTTTCCTTACCTTGCCTCACCCGAACGGCAAATTCTGGTATAAGATTACGGGGGCATGCAATACGCGTTTGACTCTTTGCCTTCCAGGAGGTGGAAGCATGGCCGTAAAAGCTGGGATTAATGGTTTCGGCCGCATTGGGCGACAGGTGCTCAAGGCCATCCTGGAGTTCCACGCCGACGAGTTGGAAGTGGTGGCCATCAACGACCTGTTCCCTGCAGAAACCAACGCGCACCTGTTCAAGTACGACTCCAACTACGGTAAATATCCCGGCACGGTGGACGTGGTGGACGGTGACCTGATGGTGGACGGGCACCGCATCAAGGTTTTCGCCGAGCGCGATCCACGTAAGCTGCCCTGGGGGGATTTGGGTGTGGACCTGGTCATCGAAGCCACGGGGGTCTTCCGGGATGCGGACGCGGACCCCGGCGCGCGCTCCCATATTACCCACGGCGGGGCGAAGAAGGTCATCATCACCGCGCCGGCCAAGAACGAGGACCTCACGGTGGTGTTGGGCGTCAACTTCCACATGTACGACCCCGAGAGACACCATGTGGTCTCCAACGCCTCCTGCACCACGAACTGCCTGGCGCCGGTGGCCAAGGTCATTCACGAAAAATTCGGCATCGTCCGGGGCCTGATGACCACCGTCCACGCCTACACCAACGACCAGCGCATCCTGGACCTGGCCCATCGGGACTTACGCCGTGCTCGGGCCGCGGCTGTGAACATGATTCCGACCACCACGGGCGCGGCCAAAGCCTTGGGGAAGGTGCTGCCGGAGCTCCAGGGCAAATTCGATGGCATGGCCATTCGGGTGCCCACTTCCACGGTCTCCATTGTGGACTTTGTGGCCGAGGTGGAGAAGGAGGTCACCGTCGAGACGGTGAACGGGGCCCTCAAAGCCGCCGCAGAAGGTGAACTCAAGGGCATTCTGGGCTATTCCGAGGAGCCGCTGGTTTCGGTGGACTACAAAGGCGACCCGCGTTCCTCCATCGTGGACGCCCTCTCCACCCGGGTCATCGGTGGGCATCTGGTGAAAGTCCTGGCCTGGTACGACAACGAATGGGGCTACGCCTGCCGCACCGCGGATTTGGCGGCCTTGATGGCAAAGAGCTTGTAGAAATCCAAACCCAACCGGCATCAGACCAAAGGGGCGGCTGAGAGCTGAGAAACGCGCCGCCCCTTTTCGTTTACGAGAAGGCCGCTTTAACGAGGCACCCATCCCACGGCCTTTCCCATGGCCAGCAGCACGCTCTGGGCCGGGACCTGCGTCCAGCGCTCGAAGGCCAAGGCCGCTTGCCATATCAGCATCCCCAACCCGCCTGCGGCCGGGAGTCCGGCCCGGCGCGCGGCCTGAAGGAAGCGGGTTTCCCGGGGGTTGTACACCAGGTCGTATACCGCGCCTCGGGGCGGCCAGGGTCCCTCCTCCGGCCAGGGCGAAGCCTGGGAATGGGGATGCATGCCCACGGGCGTGGCGTTGACCAACAGCACCGGAAGTTCCGCCTGCAACCAGGGCACCTTGGAATGCGCGCGAGCCTCCCACGGATGGATCTGGACCGTTCCCAGGCCCTGGGCCCGAAAGTGGGCCGCCAGCTCGTGGGCCTGTTCCACCCGACGGGCCAACACGTGCACGGGCCAACCCTGCTGGAGCAACGCATAGACCACGGCTCGGGCCGCGCCCCCGGCGCCCAACACAACTCCCCGCCAGCGGGAACCCTGGACCGCGGGGAAGCACCGGCGAAGGTCTTCCCAGAAGCCCAGGGCGTCGGTGTTGTCCCCCACAACCCGTTCCCCTTCCACGTACAGGGTGTTCACCGCGCCGCAGGCCCGGGCGGCATGGGTGAGCACGTCCACCCAGGCCATGACCCGTTGTTTGTAGGGAATGGTAACGTTCAACCCGTGGACCCGACCGTGACGCAGGTCGTCGAGCAAACGGGACAGGCGGTCTTCGACCTCCTGAGGCGGGATTTCATACAGCCGATACTCGCCCTCCAGGCCGGCCTCCTCCAGCGCGGCCTGGTGCAATACAGGCGAGAGGCTATGCCCCAGGGGATAACCGATAAGGCCCAGGCGGTACATCGCTCTACGGCGGCGGGATGCGCACGTACAGGATGAAGGGGATGGGCGCGGAACCGTAGGCGTATACCTTGATGAAGTAGTCCTGGGTCTTGGGAAGCACACCTTCCCAGGAGGTGGCTCCCGCGTGATCGGAGAGGAGCACGTTGCCATCCGCGCCCCAGATGACCAGCAAGGCTTCCAGCGGGTCTCCGGCGGCGTGGCGCAGTTCCACGAACATGGTTTGGTCCTTCATGGCCCGCAGCACGAAGAGCTTGCTGGACTGAGGCATCACCATCCCCGCGACGGTGGCGTCAATCCCTCCTGGGGGGAAGGTGATGCGGGTCGCGGTCTCGCTCCCGGAGGACGAACCCAGAGGCGGGACTTCGATGTCGACCCGGTAGGTCACCGGATTGGAGCCGCCCACCACTCGCACGATGTAGTCCTGGGTGCGGGGGACCACGCCCTCCCATGCCATGGCTCCCGCGTGGTCGGAGAGCAATACATCGCCGTCGGCCCCTGCGATAGTCAAGATAGCCCCCGCTTCGGGCTGGGTGCTCAACCATACCCGTAAGGTCTGTCCTCCCAGGATACGCAACACCAGGTCCTGGCTCATCCAGGGCCCTAATTGTCCGGAATGGCTCAGGCGCCAGGTACCGGGTGCGAACTGCAAACGCACCGGCGCCAGCGTGGGCGGTGCGGTGGGCGGAAGTGTCGGTGGGGGCACAAGGGTCGCGGTTGGCGTCTGGGTTGCCGGAGGGGCCATCGGGGGTGTGGCGGTCACCGGAACGACCCGCACCGGGGGCAGCGCCGGTGTGGGAGTCGGCTGCTGAGCCAACAATCCCAGAGGGCATCCCACCAGCGCCCATCCCGCCAGGACGATATAGAGCCATACCTTTCGCCCTTTCATGGTCATCCTCCCCTGTCGGGAAAAGCGCGACGTCTCACAGGAGACCGAGGCCCGGGGATGCCCTCCGCGTCCCCCTGGAGCCGCCGTGCGTGCGAGAAGGAACTTGTTGGCATCATACCAAAGGCGGTTGCCCGTGGTCCATCATGGGTTTATGCCAGGTCATTCCATCGGCGGAACCAACACATCCAGGTAGAGGTGGAGCATGTCGTCCACAATGCTCCGGAAGGGCAGGGAATTGGCCAGGCCGTAAATGGGCGCCATGCGTTCTTCCGTGGCCGGTTGGGCCTTCACCTCTTCCACGGCTTCCCTCAGGTCGTGCAAGAAGCGCCTGGCCACGCCGGGCAGGGTGTGCCGCAGGGTGACCGCGATGTGGACCGCGGGCGGCCGTTGCAGGCCGTTCAGGCTCCATCCCCGGCGGGTCATGGCGTCCATCACCCGATAGATGTCCACCTGGTCCGAGGTGAAGGCGATAACCCAAAGAGGGTCACCCAGCACCCGCAATTCCGGGATGGCCTCGATGCCCTCACGGATTTCCCGGGCCGTTTCGAGGATGCGTCGAGCGGCTTCCAGGTAGCCCTGCTCTCCCATGTGCACCATCACGGCCCAGGCAATGGCCAGCAACGCGCCGGGACGGCTCCCGGCCATGGTCGAGGAGGCGTACAGCCCGCCGGGCCAGTCCGTGGCCGTGAAGTACTGGTAACGTCGCAGTTCCGGCGTACGATAGAGAATCACCGACGTCCCCTTGGCCGCGTAGCCGTATTTGTGGGTGTCAATGGAGATGGACGTCACCCCGGGGACGCGGAAGTCCCATGGAGGCACGGGATAACCCAACCGTTCGGCCCAGGGGAGGATGAACCCACCCAGACACGCGTCGGTGTGGAAGCCGATTCCCCGCTCCCGGGCCAGGGACGCGAGTTCGGGGATGGGGTCAATGACCCCATGGGGAAAGCCGGGCGCGGAACCGACCAACAGGATGGTATTGGGCGTGATGGCCCGGCGCATCGCGTCCACATCGGCCCGGTAGTCCGGTCCCACAGGTACCCGCACAGCCCGCACGCCAAAGTACTGGGCTGCTTTGTCAAAGGCCGGATGCGCGCTCTCGGGGAGCAACATCTCCGGATGGAGGATGCCCTTCGTCGCTCGAGCCCAGTCCCGATACGTCTTCACGGCCATGAGGATGCTTTCGGTGCCGCCCGAGGTCACGTTGCCGCAGATACGGGCCGCGGGGTCCTCCCGCATGGCCGCTTCCGCGCCGGCCATCCGGGCGACCATGGCTACGATTTCCGCCTCGAACTTGGCCGCACTGGGCCAGAGGTCCGGGTGTAGCGGGTTACTCTGGGAATGGAGCGCATACACGCGGTGCAGGAAGTCCATCCATTCGGGATCACCGTGGTACACCGCTCCCGAGGCATACCCTTCCTGCCAACGGGGCGCTTCCCATCGCGCCAGCCCTTCCAGAACACGCAGCACTTCCTCCTGTGGCAGGCCCTCTGCAGGTAGATGAAGGAACTTGGGCACCGCAGGGTCCTGGTCGTAAGGATGCAACTCCCGGCGCAGCATCTCGGCCACACGACGAAATTGGGCTTGCAGCATACGGCGCACCGCAGGCAGACGACGCACCCACGGCTCCAACCATCGGGCCAGCCAGTGGGGAAGGGAGGGAAAGGCCGGCATCTCCTGGCCCGGGGCAGATGCATGGGAAGTCGGGGATGTGGAATCCGACATGATAAACACCTCGCCAGGCGCAAGAGAGTTCTGCGACCTGAGGAAAGTATAAACCAAAAACCCATGGTCGCATGAACCCTGGTATAATTTCTTCGAAATCTTCCCCCTGAGGTAGCCTATGTCCCCTGAACCCGTTATCCTGGTCGAAGGCCTGACCAAAGCCTATGGTCCGGTGCAGGCCTTGCGAGGGGTTGACCTGGAGGTCCAAGCCGGAGAAATTTTCGGTTTTCTGGGACCCAACGGGGCAGGTAAAACCACCACCATCCGCTGTATGCTGGACCTCATCCGGCCCGATGGGGGTACGCTGCGGGTGTTGGGTCTGGACCCCCAACGACACTCGGTGGAGGTACGTCGGCGTACCGGGTATCTGCCGGGCGAACTCAGCCTGTACGAGCACATGACGGTGCGTCGGTTCCTGCGTTTTCTTCTGGAGTTACGAGGAAACCCCGTCCCCTGGGAGCAAGTGGAAGCCCTGGCCCATCGTTTCCAACTCACCGACCTGAACCAGCCCATCAAGAACCTTTCCAAAGGGAATAAGCAAAAGGTAGGCCTGATTCAGGCCGTGATGCATCGACCGGACCTTCTCATCCTGGACGAACCTACCCTGGGGCTGGACCCCCTGATGCAACGCGAAGTGCTGCGCTTTCTGCGGGAACTCAGAGCCCAGGGGGTGACGGTGTTCTTTTCCTCCCACATCTTACCCGAAGTGGAGGCCGTGGCCGACCGGGTGGCCATCATCCGCCGGGGTGTTGTAGTGGATGTGGTTCGCCCAGAGGAATTGCGTCGCCGTGCCGTGCGGGAGGTCTGGGTGCGCTTCGCCCAACCGCCGGATTGGGATGCCCTGGCCCGGGTCCCTGGTG
>WFVP01000147.1 GCA_015491595.1 Anaerolineales bacterium | reverse complement strand
TTCGGGAACTGCTGGAACGCATTCCCCAAGAGGGCATCGAGGAGGTCATTCTGGCCACGAATCCCAGCCTGGAGGGCGATGCCACCGCGCATTACCTGTATCAGCGTCTGAAGCCCCTGGGGGTCAAGGTGACCCGGCTGGCCCAGGGCCTTCCCTCTGGCGGTGACCTGGAATACGCCGACCCTCTGACGTTGGTCCGGGCCTTGATGGGCCGCCAGGAAATGGATTGACGCGTCATGGAACGCCTGCGACCCATCCCTTCCTGGTTGTCCTGGGCTGCTCTGGCCCTGATGGGGTTGGGCGTCGTGCTTCTGGCCCTGACGGGATACCTGCGTCCCTTATTACGCCTTTCCACCCAGCCCCTCATCGAGATTCAGACCTGGGCGGCCCGTTACGTGTACACGGTGCGGGATTACGTGAGCGCACCCCGGGATATGGAAGCCCTGCGTCGGCGCAACCAGGAACTGGAAGCGGAGGTGGCCCGCCTGCGGGCCCAGGTGGCCCAGTTGCAACAGCAGGTGGCCCAGCTGGAAGTGGTGGCCGCGCTGTTGGACTTCGCCCGGGAGCACCCGGAGCACGAGTATATGGTCGCCCTGGTCATCGGTCGGGACCCCAGCCCCTTCCTCCACTACGTCATCATCAACGTGGGTTCCGACGACGGCGTGCGGCCGGGGATGCCCGTGGTGGCCGCCCAGGGTTTGGTGGGCCAGGTGGAGGCGGTCATCCCCACGGCTGCCCGGGTGCGCCTGATTACCGACCCCGGCTCCCGGGTGAACGTGCGCACCACGCCCTCCAATGTGGACGCGGTTTTGGCAGGTAGTATCACGGGCGACCTGAGCCTGACCCTGGTACCCCTGGAGGCGAAAATCCAGCCCGGCGACCTGGTCATCACGTCCGGCTTGGGCGGCCAATACCCGCCCAACATCCTTGTGGGCCAGGTGGTGAGCACCCGGAAACTGGGCTTCGCCCTCTTTCAGGAAGCCACCGTGCAACCCGTGGTGGACTTCGCCCGCCTGGATGCCGTGCTGGTGGTGACGAACTTCCGGGCCGTAGACATCTCACCCCTGATTCCGACCCCCATCGCACCCTGAGATGGCGACCTGGCGCATTTTCCTGGTGTGGGTGCTGGCCTGGTGGGCTCAGCTTTTGTTGGCCCCCCTGCTGCGGTGGCTGGAGGGGTTCCCGGATGTGCTTCTGCTCGCCTGGCTGGCGGTGGCCTTGCTCCTGCGGGGGCGGGCCTTTTGGGTGTGGACCCTGATATGGGGCTTCTCCCTGGGCTGGATTTCCGGCCTGCCGGATTGGGTTCCCCTGATGGGCTACCTGATGTTGGGCCTGGCGTGGTGGTGGGTGCGTCGGCGTCTGTGGGAGCGGCCCTACCTCCTCTTGTTCGCGGGTGCCCTCATCGGTACAATGACCTTGCGTTTGTGGGAGTATGGCATTTTGAACCTGTTGGGTACATCGTTACCGTGGCGTACGGGTATCAGTCGGGTCATCATGCCGTCGTTGTTGTGGAACCTGCTCCTGGCGCTTCCGGTGTATACGGTCGTCACCGCGGTGACCGGACGCCCGGGAGGTGAAGAGTTATGACCCAGGAAATCCTTCCCGAAGTTCCCCCTTATCAACAAAATGGCCTGTCCCTCCGGCGGATGTACACCCTGTTGGTCGCCCTGGGCCTGGTTCTGGGCATGTTCGTGGCCCGGTTGTTCTCGCTGCAGATTTTGCAGAACGAGGTCTGGGAGGCCCGGGCCCAGGAGAACCGGATTGAAGAACTCAACCTGCGCGCCCCGCGCGGGGTGATTTACGACCGGAACGGTGTGGTGTTGGCCCGCAATTCGCCTTCCTACAACGTGGTCATCACCCCGGCGTACCTGCCCGAGGACCCCGGTTTGGTGGACCGCATCTTTCAAGAACTGGCGGTTCTTCTCGACATGCCCGTGGATTTCGGGGAGATTTCGCCGGCCAATCCTTACGTTCCCTGTGTCTCGGAGCACGGTATCCGGCAAATCGTGTTCTACGGGGAGACCACGGCCCCTTACCGGCCGGTGAAAATCAAGTGCAACGTCTCCCGCACCGTGGCCATGCAGGTGGAGGAGCGCAAGTCCCGATGGCCCGGGGTGGACATCGAAATCGAGCCGGTGCGGGATTACCCCACCGGTGAATCCACCTCCGTTATCGTGGGCTTTTTGGGGCCTGTGCCTGAGGCCCTGGTGGACTACTACGAGGCCAAAGGGCTGGACATCAATCGGGACAAGGTGGGATACGCGGGTGTGGAGCTATACTATCAGGACCTCCTGGCCGGTCGCAACGGGCGTCGGGTGGTGGAGGTGGACGTCGCGGGCCGCATCCTGCGGGACCTGGAGCCGCCCCAGAACCCGATTCCCGGGACGAACATCCGCCTGACCATCGACTGGCGCCTCCAGGACGCCATGTACACCATCGTGCGGGAAGAGCTGGAGGAATGGAACACCTACTTCGGACGGGAGCGCTTCCGGAACGCGGCGGCCATCGCCATGAACCCCAAGACGGGCGAAATCCTGGGGATGGTCTCCATTCCCACCTACAACAACCAGGTGGTGGCCCGTTACATTCCGGAAGATTACTACGAGTACCTGACCACGGAGGAATTCAAGCCCCTCCTCAACCATGCGATTTCCGCGGAACACCCCCCGGGGTCCGTGTTCAAAATCGTGACCGCGACGGCGGCCCTGAACGAGGGCGTCGTGCGTCCCGGGCAGATCATCGAGACGCCGGGCACCATCGTGCTGGAGCAAAAGTTCTTCGCAGGCGACATCGGCCGTCGACAGACCTTCTACGACTGGAACTGGGAGAAGGGCGGGTTTGGAGAACTGGAGTTCCTGGACTGCATCGCCTGGTCCAGCAACGTGTGCTTCTACAAGGTGGGCGGCGGGTACTTCGACGAAATCCCGGAGGGCGTGGGCATCTGTCGTTTGGGAAGTTACGCCCGGGCGTTGGGTTTTGGCGCGCGCACCGGCATTGACCTCCCCGGCGAGGCCGAGGGGCTGATCCCCGACCCCAAATGGAAGCGGATTTTCAAAGGCGAGAACTGGTCCACGGGCGATACCTACCTGGCCAGCGTGGGGCAGGGGTATGTGTTGACCACGCCCCTCCAGCTTCTGGTGGCCGCGTCTACCATTGCCAATGGCGGGAAGGTGGTGAAGCCCACTATCCTCTACCAGATGCTGGACGAGGAAGGGCGGGTGATTCAGCCCTTCCGGCCCACCATCCTTCGGGATGTGACCCAGGACCCCGTGGTGGAAGAGTTCGAAAACCCCGGCGGCATCGGCAGCTGCAAGCCGACCGGGGTGACCAAGACCATCGACCCCGAGGTGCTGGCCCTGGTGCGGGAAGGAATGCGCCGGGCTGTGCTGTACGGTACGTTGAAGAAGCCCTTCCGTAACTTTCCCATTTCCGCGGCGGGAAAGACGGGGTCCGCGGAGTACTGTGACAACCGGGCCCAGGCTCAGAACCGGTGCATCCAGGGCCAGTGGCCCTCCCATGCCTGGACGGTGGCCTTCGCGCCGTACGAAGACCCAGAGATAGCGGTGGTGGCCTTCGTTTACGACGGCACCGAGGGCGCGGAGGTGGCGGCCCCCATCGTGCGCCGCATCCTGGAGTTCTACTTCGAACTGAAAGCCCAGGTGGGACAGTAGGGTTCCCTTCTCTCTCCAGGTTGCAGCGCGGTCATCAGGCGGGTTCGTTCCTTTCTTCCCACCACTTGCGCAAAAGGTGGATGGCCTCGTCCCGAGAGACCGTGACCTGTTCCCCGGTATCCATGCGTTTGAGGGTGACCGCGTGGGCGGCCAGCTCATCGGGGCCCAAGACGGCGACTACGGGGGTGCCGATGCGGTTGGCGTACTTGAACTGTTTGGACAGCCGGGCGGGCGCGGGATAGGTGGCCACCCGGAACCCGGCCTGGCGCAGTTCCTGAGCCAGGCGGTATGAGGGAAGCAGGTGGGCATCGTCGAAGACGGTGACCAGGACGAACGCGGGATGGGGCTGGAGTTGAGGGCGCTTGCCGTAGTGTTCCAGCACCAGCGTGATGACCATGTCGCCCATGGCGAAGCCCACACCGGGAATGGGATCGCCGCCTACATCGGCCACCAGGTTGTCGTACCGCCCCCCGCCCAGGATGGCCCGGAAGCGGCCCTCCGCGTCCCGGGCTTCGAACACGATGCCGGTATAGTAATCCAGGCCGCGGATGATGCTGGGGTTGTAAACCACGTAATCGGCAACGCCCAGGGCCTCGACCGCGCGGAAGAAACGCTTCAGCTCCTCGGATTGTTCCCACAGGTCGGTGCGCGTCAAGAGCCCTTGCAAATCGCGCACTTGTTGTTCGGAGAGGCCCATGTCGCGCGCCTGGGCTTCCCATTGGTCCGGCGAAAGCTTGTCCAGGCGGTCGATGAGGCGAAAGACCGGGGTCTGCATGTCCGTTGGAATCCCGATGGCCTGGAGGGCCTCGTCCATCAAACGCCGGCTGTTGACGTAAATCTTCACCTCGTCGGGCGTCAGGCCCACGCGACGGAAGAAGGTGGCCCCGATGGCGGCGAGCTCGGCGTCGGCCTCGGGGAGGTCGACCCCCAACAGGTCCACATTCCACTGGAAGAACTCCCGTCCCCGGCCGCGTTGTGGGCGCTCGTAGCGCCAGAAGGGACCGAAGGACCACCAGCGCAAAGGGAAATAGAGTTGCTTCTGGCGTTGAGCCACCATGCGGGCCAGGGTCGGCGTCAATTCCGGCCGCAAGGTGATGAGGTCCCCGCTACGGTCGGGGAACACGAACGCCTGTTCCTTGACGAGTTCTTCACCAGACTTGGCCGCGTACAGTTCCAGGGGTTCCAGGAAAGGGCCGTCGTATTCCTGGTAGCCGAACATCTCGGACACGGCCCGCATGTGCTCGTACAGCCAGTGACGCAGGGCCATGTCCTCAGGGTAGAAATCGCGAGTACCTTTGACAGACTGGATGCGCTGTCCCATGGG
>WFVP01000146.1 GCA_015491595.1 Anaerolineales bacterium | reverse complement strand
CTCCACACCCACACCGACCCCTCCCCTGCCTCCCCGGGCGGAGATTCAGGGCATTCGTGGGCACGCCCAGCGCTACAACTTGAGTTGTGAATCCGCCAGCGCGGTGGATTGGGCCGCCTATTTCGGCGTTTCCCTGTCGGAGACGGAGTTCCTGCACCGGCTCCCTCGTTCCGACAATCCCAACAAGGGCTTCGTAGGGGACCCCAACGGACGTTGGGGACAGGTCCCGCCGGGGGATTACGGCGTATATGCCCGGCCCGTGGCGCGACTGCTGCGAGCCTACGGGCTGCCGGCCCGGGCGGTGTACGGTATGAGCTGGGACGCCCTTCGCGCGGAAATCGCCGCGGGTCGGCCGGTCATCGTGTGGGTGGTGGGATACGTGTGGACCCACATTTCACCGCAAACGTACCGGGCCCGGGATGGGGAAGAAGTGGTCGTGGTGCCTTATGAGCACACCATGATGGTCATCGGGTACACCCCGCGCTCCGTGATTTTGCTCAACGGCCCTTACCGGACGGTGGTGCCCCTGGAGCGCTTTCTGGCCTCCTGGCGGGTGTTGGGGAACATGGCCGTGGTGTGGGACGGTCAGAAGTAAAGAAATGCCACCGGTTCTACCGGCGGCTTTTTTGTTCTCTGGCTTCGGACGCTTTATGGAGGACGAAATCCCACCGCAAAAAGTCTACAATCCTCCCCAAAGGGAAAAGAACTTCAGGCTCGTTGGGCCACGGTCAGTCGGGGGCGGAACTTGTACCCGTAAACGATGATGCCGCGTTCCCCCTCCACCGTGCGCAGTTTCCGGGTCACCATTTCCACGGGCATGCCGATGTAGGGCTCTTCGTCGCCCAAGTCGGTGAGCTGCGCCGTTACCCGGGGGCCTTCTTCCAGTTCCACCAGGGCCACCACATAAGGGGCCTGGGCTTCATACCCTTTGGGCGGCTGGGTCACCACGGTGAACGCGACCACTTTCCCCCGTCCCGAGAAGGTGTGGTCCGTGCGGGCTTCCTGCTTGCACGCCGGGCAGATATCTCGCGGTGGAAAAATTTTGGTCTGGCAGTGGGGGCACACTTCACCCTGCAGGGCATACCGTTGTTTCTTCAATCGCCAGTGGCGAGCCAGTTCCATGGTGCACCTCCCGTTCCGCTGTCCTTTACGCAATGGTCAAGGTAAACCTGCGCAACTCTCAAAACCTCTCAACCTGGGTCAAGGCCGTTGCAGCACGTGGGTGACGGCGGTCGAAGCCGGACCGCCCAGAGCCTGCACCACACCGACGCGTGCGTGGGCGATTTGGTTGTCTCCGGCCTGACCGCGCAGTTGCCATACGGCTTCCACCACCTGGTACACGCCTGCCGCACCTCCGGGGAACCCGCGGGCCTTCTGGCCGCCCAGGGTCAGGATGGGCAACTCGCCGTCCAGGCCGAATCGGCGTTCAGCGTCCTGCCAGGCCCGACCGGGGTCCGCGTAGCCCACGGCCTCTAAGGTGAGGGGCACGTAGACGCCGAAGAGGTCGAAGGGTTCGAAGAAGTCGACCTGGTGAGGAGAAACGCCCGCTTCTTCCAGGGCCCGGTGGAAGGACCGGGCTGCCGCGGTGAAGGCCAGGGGGTCCTCCCGGTCGTGGAGGGCCAGGCGGTCGGTGGCCGCGGCAGAGCCTGCGATGCGCACCGCGGGCCGGGGCAGTTCCGGCGGCAGTACGTCGCGCGCGGCCAGGAAGACCGCGGCCGCGCCGTCGGCATAGGGGGCCATGTCGAAAATGGTCATGGGTGGGGCCACAGGCGCCCCGTGGCGGTAGTGCTTCTCCGAAATGGCCCGGCGGAACATGGCGTAGGGATTGCCCACGGCATGACGGTGGGCCAGCAAGGCAAAGGGCATGAACGCGGTCTCCGGTGCGTTGTAGCGCTCCCGGTACATCTGCATGAGCCAGGCGGCCTGGGCCGCAGGGGTCAGCCCCGGCTCGGCTTCGTAATCCGCGTCCAGCGTCGCGGCCATGGCCCCTTCCACTTCCGGCCCTACCACGTCGGTGAACTTCTCCACACCCACCACCAGGGCCGCGTCCAGCGCGCCGGAAGCCACGGCCAGGTAGGCCTGCCGCAGCGCCATCCCCCCTGACGCACCCGCCGCTTCCACCGTTACGGCTTCGATGCCCTCCAACCCTGCATAGTCGGCCAGCAGAGTCCCCAGGTGGGTCTGGTGAGCCGTCAGGGGGGCGAGCATGTTGGCCACGAAGAGGGCCTGGGGCTGCAGGCCCGCGGCCTCTTCCAAAGCCCGGTGCATGGCTTCCCAGGCCAGGTCCCGCAGGGAACGGTCCCAGTGCTCTCGGACAGGCGTCGCGCCGATGCCTACGATCCACACCTCGCGCATGGTGTTCCTCCCGATGATTGTCGGCGGTCAGTGGTCAGCGGTCGGCGGTCCGCTCACTGCTGACTGCCCACTGCCATCTATTCCGCCAGTTTTCCGCGGTAGCGCACGTACAGGCCGTAGTCGATTTCCGTGCGGCGGGCGATGTAGTCCTCGGTGTGGGGGGCACGGTCTCGACGTTCCAGGATCGCTTCGGTGACTTCCAGAGCGAAGGCGTCGGAACCGGCCCCTGAGCCAAAAGAGGTGACGAAGATGCGGTCGCCGGGTTGGGCCACATCCAAAATGGCCGTGAGACCGATGAGGGCCGAAGCCGAGTACGTGTTCCCAATACGGGGCACCAGCAAGCCCGGTGCGATTTGTTCCGGTGTGAAGCCCAGCATTTTGGCCACCCGTTGAGGGAACTTGGTGTTGGGCTGGTGGAAGACCGCGTAGGTGAAGTCCTGGGGCGTCATGTCCAGGGCTTCCAGCAGGCCTTTGGCCGCCTGGGTGATGTGGTGGAAGTACGCGGGCTCGCCGGTGAACCGCTGGCCGTGGGCGGGATACTTTTCCCCTTCCCGACGCCAGAAGTCGGGGGTGTCCGTGACATAGGAATATGTGGCCAGGATACGGGCCAGGGCGTTCTCCGCAGGGCCCAGCACGAACGCGGCCGCGCCCGATGCCGCGGTGAATTCCAGCGCGTCGCCGGGCCGGCCTTGCGCGGTATCCGCGCCCACCACCAGGGCGTAATCGGCCATGCCGGAACCCACCAGGCCGATGGCCGCGACCATGGCTTCGGTGCCTGCCTTGCACGCGAATTCCCAGTCGCCGGCCTGCACCGAAGGGGCCGCGCCCAGGGCATCGGCCAGCAGGGTGCCCGTAGGCTTCACCGCGTAAGGGTGGGATTCCGACCCCACCCACACCGCACGCAGGGCCTCGGCCGAGACGCCTGCCCGGGCCAGCGCATTGCGCGCGGCCTCCAGGGCCATGGTGAAGGTATCCTCGTCGGGTCCGGCCACGGCCTTTTCCTGCACCGGGTGCCCGGCATAGCCTCCGTGCCACACCCGACTGATTTCCGAGGCCGGAAGCCGGTACCGGGGGACGTACGCGCCGTATCCGACAATGCCCACGGAGCGCTGAGGGAACAAGGGTTCGGTCATGGGTCACGCCTCCCCGAGGAATGCCATGAGGCTTACATGCAAGGTATGTTTGTAAGGAAAAGGGACTCTCAAAACCTATCAAGGTGGGGTTTGGACAAGACTTTGGACAAGGCGTGGTAAGGTGGGGATGTCGGCCCCGTATCGAGGGTATAATGCAAGTAAGTTTGGCAAAAGCCGCGACGCATCGGGAAAAGGTGTCCAAATGTCCTCGCGACCCTGTTATGAGTACGAACGAAGAACGCTACTGGGGACCGTGCGAGCCGTCCTATACGTGGGGGATAGCGCGCACATGGAGGAATTGGAAGACGAGGTCGTTACCCTGACCGTCACATCACCACCCTACTGGAACGCCATTGATTACCACGTCCACGCCGAAGACAGCGCTCGCTTCTATCGTTCCCGTTCCTACCGGCAGGGCTTTGAGGATTACGAAACGTACTTGGACTGGCTCTCCCGCATCTTTCGCGAAGTGCATCGGGTAACCCGTCCCGGAGGTTTCCTCGCCATTGTCGTGGGTACGGTCCTGTTGGACGGGCAGTTGTATCCTCTGCCTTTCGACGTGGTTTCCCGATTGAGTCGCGAGGGTTGGGAGTTCCATCAGGACATCATCTGGCATAAAACGACGGCGGGCGTCAAACGCGCGGGGGGTTTCATTCAACGGCCCTATCCCGGCTACTTTCGGCCCAACATCATGACCGAATACATTCTCCTCTTCCGTAAACCCGGACCGCCCCTTTATCGGCAGGTGGATTTGGCGCAGCAAGAAGCGGCCCGGGTCGCCATCGGCGAGCTCTTCGTACAGGATATGGCCAACAACATCTGGCATATCGCGCCGGTGCCTCCGGGCACCCTGGACCATCCCGCCCCTTTTCCTGAAGAAATCCCCTACCGGCTCATCCTGCTGTATTCCTATCCGGGCGACCTGGTGCTGGACCCCTTCCTGGGTTCAGGGCAGACAGCTAAAGTCGCCTTGGCGTTGGGACGAAATGCCGTCGGTTACGACATCGTTCCCCGCTATGTCGAGTACGCCCATTCTCGTCTCAAGGAGCCCCTGGCCGTGCGTTCTGAGCAGCTGGTCGCGCGTTTTGTCAAAGTGCCCCTGGATGCTCCTTTGGGCTACTTGAAACGCACACGCGCTGCACCGACCCGGCACGGTTCGGGACGACCCAGGCGAAACAAGTCGTCCGCAAACGAGGAGCGCTTCCATGACCTTCCTTCGTGAACGACAGGGTTTCCAGCAATTTCGAGTGGGTTTTGTGAACATCAAGCGTGATTTTATACAGGCGCTGCGCAAGATTCACCTCCGATATGACACGGCTATTCGGGAAAACCGCTTCGTCGTAGGGGGTGCGACCGAGATTGTCTTGGGCGCGGCCATGCGGGCCTGTGGGGTGCCCGTACGTCATCGAGGGACCCAAACGGTTGATTTGGATTTGTTGTTCGAGGATGGGGAAGGGGGCTATTCGGTCAAGTCCATGTTGCGTTCCAGCAGCACGCGTTTGGTCAATGTTTTGGGACGAACCGTTACGGTTGATGAGTGGAAGACAGTAACCTTGTTCTTGCTACCCAACGGTATCGTCTATGCCGATCCTGCGTTGCCCTGGTGGCAACAGCACAAGGAACAGAAATTACGGGTGCGTACGGATGCCTTGGAGATTCCTCGACGGGCGATTCAGGATTTCGCTCAATCTCATTCTGTATGGTGGATTTCTTGTGACCTGCGTTTTGACCGCCAGACGAAGGAACGCGCGCACGTACGCACCGCTTCGTACGAGGTCGCCCTCAACGTGCTCAAGGATTTGGGCGGTCCCTTGTTTCAACACCTTCCCTCCCTCCTGGAATAGTGGTTTGTGAGTCCCTTTACTCCCTCTGCGCCCGTTGCAGAGCTTCCCAGGCGGAGGTCAGGTCCATTTGGGGTTTCGGAAGCATCCAGGTCACCTGCATTCCAAAGCCGGGAAGGGCGCGGGACCACACCCATCCCTGGGTGTGGCGCTGCCGGTGGTAGCCGCCTTTCTCTTCCAGAAGGTGCTGGTACAGGGCCGGTTCGTCGGGGTCCAGTACCCAGTACTCGGGGATGCCGGCCTGCGCGTACTCCCGGGCCTTGTCTTCCAGGTCGATGCGCCGCGTCAAAGGGCTGGCCACCTCGACCACGAACCGGGGCCGGGTGAGGATGAGCCCGCCCGGACCCTCTTCCACCGGCCCGGCCGGTAACACGAACACGTCAGGTTCCCGGACCACCTGGGGAAGCACGAGCAACGTCGCGGGGCCGAGCAAGACTTTCCCAGATGCGGTGTGTTCGCAAAACAGATGCAACGAAGTCACACCGGCACCGCGCATGGCTTATGCTCCCGAAGGGGCTTCCTGCCGCAGGCGCTGCAAGATTTCGCGCGCCCGTGCTTCGCTAATTCTACCTTCCTCGATCATGCGGCGGGCCACCCGGTCGACTTCGGGGCCGTGCGCGCCCGCGGCCAGGGCCACCTGCCGGGCGTGGAGCCGCATGTGGCCCCGCTGGATGCCTTCCGTCGCCAGGGCCCGCAGCGCGGCCAGGTTCTGGGCCAGGCCCACCGCGGCGATGATTTCCGCCAGTTCCCCCGCGCTTTGCACGCCCATGAGTTTCAAGGCCGCGCGGGCCGTGGGGTGGCTCCGGGTCGCGCCGCCCACGATGCCCACGGCCAAGGGGAGTTCGATGCTCCCGACCAGGTCGCCCGCCGCGTCCTTTTCCCACACGGTCAGGGGCCGGTAGCGGCCGCTGCGGGCCGCGTACGCG
>WFVP01000145.1 GCA_015491595.1 Anaerolineales bacterium | reverse complement strand
TGAAGAAGCCGCCAGTAAACGCAAAAAGCGCAAGAAACGAAAGAAGAAGCGCAAACGGAAACGGTAAAGCCCGGAAAATCTTTCAATCCCATCCGAGAGGGGGCGATGTCTCGTCCCTGGCGCACCGTCGTGAGTGGGTTGCTTTTGGCGCTGGGCATGGGTTTCTGTGCCCTGGCGCTGGTGGCCAATACCCTCGGACTGCAAGCAGGCACGACTTCACCCGTGGCCTTCGGGGTCGGGCTGGTCATTGCCCTGTTGGTCCTGTTGAGTACAAGCGTCCTGGCCCTGGGCATCTGGAAACACAAAGGAGGGCTGGCCTGCCTTTCCCTCGTGGCCCTGTATGGATGCCTTCTGGTGAGCGGGGCCGTGGCGCTGGTTCTCGCCCTTATCTTGCGTCCACCGGATGTTTCAAACGTTGTCGTCCCGAACTGCACCCTTTCTCTGGGTCTGGGGATCCTGTTCGTTCTTGTGTGGCGGAGGAAACAGCGGCCGGAAAACCCAATCCTTCCGGAGGATGCTGATAGGCCAGCAAACACGCGCTGAGCAGACCCAGGGCGCCTCCGGCCACCCAAGGCGCTTGCGGCGAAAAGCGGTCGTTCAGCCAGCCCCCTAAAGGCGATACCAGACCCGCGCCCAGGCTCCACATCAACGCCAGGGTAGACATATACCGCCCTCGCTGTTCCGGCGGTGCCAGGTTGGCTACCCAGGCCGAGGCCGTGGGAGCCAGCAGCATCTCACCCATGGTCATGACCACGATGATGAGCAAGAAGTGAACGAACACCCGGGCCCAAATCACGCTCCCTACAGAGATGGCATAAAGCAATGCCCCCACGACCATGACATTGCGAGGTGAGAATCTCTGGGCGTAACGGGTCACCTGGAATTGCAACGTGGCCACCAAGAACGCGTTGGTGCTGATGAGCAGGCCGTAGTATTGTTCGCCCAGGCCGTGCTCCCGGGCCAGGTGCACGCTGAGGAAAATCCAAATCATGCCCACGCTCATCCAGGCGGGTAGAGCACTACCCAGGAAGCGCAACAAACGCCCATCGCGCAGCACTTGTAAGTAACCCTTCACATCGCGCTGGGAAGAAGCCGGGCCGTAGGGGGATTGTGGACGGGTTTCCCGAGCCAGCAAGACCAAAAGGAGCGCGTACACCAGCAACGTGAAGGCCGCGGTATAAAAGGCCCATTGGTAGGACGACGCGGCCAAGAACCCACCCACTGCAGGACCCACCGCGATGCCCACGTTGCTGGCCATGCGCAAAAGGGCAAAGGCCTCCTCCCGACGCTCGGGAGGAAAGAGGTCCGTGGCCATCGCATCGCCCCCCACCCGGAAGAAGGGAGCGAAACATCCCCCCAGGCCCAACAATACGGCGAAGTGCCACCAAGTTCCGGCAAAGCTCAGACCCGCGTAGGCCGTGGCCATGCCGACCAAACCCATCACCATGCCAATTTTCCGCCCCCATGCATCCACCAGGGGACCGGCCATGGAAATGCCCACCAGGCTCATGAGTCCCTGCAGGGTCACCAGGAAACCGATTTGGGTCAGGGGCACGCTCAAACGGCGGCTGGCATAGAGCACCAGGAACGGCCACACCATGCTCGTTCCCGCCATGGAGAGGGTCATCCCCCCGAAAAGCAGCCAGAACTGACGGGGATAGCGACGCCACCAACGACGAAACCGGTCCATGCTCGCCTTCCTCCTCGAAACCAACCTTGGGCGCGAAGGTCCACCAAGGGGGAGTTGTACCACAAAGGGCGGGGCTTTCCCAATCCAGAGCATAGAGAACGGCGGGACAGGGACGGCCGCGCATCCTGTACCCGGCTCCCCTTACCTGGCAAACCGCGTCGGAGCTCGAGCATGTTATAGTTAGGTCAAGCGCGTGGCCCTACCTACACTTCCGGAACCAAACTCCGTAACGAAGGGCCTCGGCCGGTTCCCTTCACCTCGGATGGAGGACGCATATGCGCTGGCTTAAGTCCCGCCCTGCGGTTGCCCTCTTCTTCCTCGCGCCTGTCTTCGGAGAGCTCTTCTCGGGTTCCGCCCCCTTGAACGAATTCATCAACCCCGTAACCGCTTTGGGCCTGGCCTTGCTCTACGGAAGCGGGGCCATCCTGATTCGGGAATGGGTCGTCCGCCGACGGAAAGGCTGGCCCAGCTTGCTCCTGTTGGGATTGGCTTATGGCATTTACGAAGAGGGCCTGGTGGTACGCTCCTTCTTCGACCCCCAGTGGATGGATTTGGGTCCCCTGGCCACCTATGGACGGGTGATGGGAGTCAACTGGGTCTGGGCGGTCCATCTCACCATCTATCATGCCGTGGTCAGCATCATGGTCAGCATTGCCTTCACGGAAATGCTCTATCCCCGCCTGCGCCACACCCCATGGGTGGAAAACCCCCGGTGGCGATGGGCCCTTTGGGCGGCCCTGCTCTTCTGGCTCCCCTTGGGCAAGGCCCTCGCACCTTACGACGCGCCGGACGTTTGGATTCTCGTCACCTGGACGGTTCTCCTGCTCCTCCTGCTTCTTGCCCGATGGGCGCCCAACCCTCCCGCACGAGCCCATCCCTCCTCGCCACCTCGACCGCTGTTCCTCTTCCTGGTCGCCCTGTTCGGCACTTTTCTACACTTCGCCATCGTCTATGTCGGTGCGGAAGGCGGCACCTACCCTTTCCCCGTGGCCATCGGATTGCTGCTGGCCGCCGATTTCTTCTTCCTGCGGCTTATCCTGCGATGGCGAAACCGCCGGGGATGGGACGACCGTCACCGCATGGCCCTCATTTTGGGGACCATGAGCTTCTTCCTGTGGTTCCCCCTGCTTATCGGTCCCGAAGCACCCATCATGTACGTCAGCAACCCGATTTTCTTCCTGGTGCTTCTATGGACCTATTTTCGCATCCGGAAGCGGGTGGCAAGGACCATGGGCCGTGGTTCGGACCAAAGGTGATGACATCCGCCCGGAAAGGGTCACCCGGCGTTTCGCACAGGTCTGACCGGGCTTTGGGCCGCAAGAAACAATGGAGGGCCGTGTCCCGTCAGGCCTACGGTGTTCTATAAGTCGCGTTTTCCTGTCACGCCAAGGAGGTTATGTTTCCAGGGCGTGTCGAAGCCAGATATGGGGCTCCCCTTCGCGCACTCGTCCAATGACCCAATACATCAATCCCCGAGCCCGGGCCACACGGCGAAAGGCATCCCAACGGTCTTCCGGAATACCCAGCAACAAGCCCCCGCTGGTCTGGGCATCGAACAACAGGAGCTGATGGGCTTCTTCAATATCCTCGGAGAAGGTCACATAGGGCCCATAGGTCTCCCGGTTCGCGTACGTGCCGCCGGGGAAGATGCCCTGGGCCGCGTACTGAAAAGCGGGATTGAGCACGGGTATGCTCTCCCACACCAGTTCCAGGGCCACACCCGAAGATTGCGCCATTTCCCAGGCATGGCCTAACAGGCCGAAACCGGTAATGTCCGTGGCGGCCTCCAGACCCACCCGAACCGCGACCTCCGAGGCCACTTGATTGAGGCGCATCATCCATTCCTGGGCCAGTAGGACATGCTGGGGATCGGCCTTCTCGCGCTTTAGCGCGGTGGTGATAGCCCCCATACCCAGCGGCTTGGTCAACACCAACCGGTCGCCTGGGCGCAACCGGTCCTTCCGCAACATGCGCTCGGGATGCACGCGTCCCAGGACCACCAGGCCGTACTTGGGCTCCTCGTCCTGCAAGGTGTGGCCGCCGACCAAGAAAGCGCCCGCTTCTCTCACCTTTTCGGCGCCGCCCCTGAGAATGGCCTGCCCGATTTCCGAAGACCATTGCGGAGGAATGGCCAGGACGTTGAGGGCCAGGAAGGGCTGTCCCCCCATGGCATAGATGTCCGACATGCTGTTGGCGGCCGCAATGGCGCCGTAAATGTACGGGTCATCCACCACCGGGGTGAACACATCCACGGTAACGGCCAGGGCAAAATCCGGCGCGACCTGCCACACCGCCGCGTCTTCCGGCGGGTGCAGGCCGGCCAACAAGGCCGGTGGGATAGACTCGGGCGGGAAAATGTCATGCAGTGGGCGCAGCACCTGCGCCAGCGCGTCCGCGCTGAGCTTGGACGCTCAACCCGCACACTTGGCGTATGCGGTCAGACGAATTTCCCGCCCGCTGCGAACCGGTTGAGATTGCGTGCTCACGTCCTCACCCTCACGAGGTGGTTTCGACCCATGGACGACCCGGTCGCCTTATGGCGTCGGCGTGGGGGTCGGTGTGGGCATCGGCGTCGGCACCGCTCCCGGAGACAACGTGG
>WFVP01000144.1 GCA_015491595.1 Anaerolineales bacterium | reverse complement strand
CTCCAGTGGTATCCCGAGGCCCTCTGGGTCTCCACAGCCAGTCAGGCCCTGACTTCCCTGCAACAACGGGCCGAACACGGCGGACAACAATGGGACGAGTCCATCGTGCTCTTGCCGGGACCCTTCCCCAAAGCCCCGAACCCCCCTTCGCCCGGTCCTTCAACCGCGCGCTCGAACCGATTGCTCCTTCGGGGATACCAGTATGCCGATGGTTCCTGGGACATTGAAATCCACGCGCCCCGGGCGGGTTATCTGTTGGTGGCCCAGAACTTCTATCCCGGCTGGGAAGTCCGCATTGACGGCAGGCCTGCGCCCGTCTATGCGGGCGAGTACGCCTTTCTGGCGTTTCCCGTGCCTGCTGGCAGGCATCACCTCACCCTGCGTTATCGTCCTCGCCCCCTCATCATTGCCTTGAGCGTTCAGGGGCTGGCCTGGATAGCCGTACTCGGCGCCGGGCTGGTGCTCAAATCTCAGCGGACGGCAAAGCGACGAAGCCGCCCCATCATTCCTCCAGGGGAATCACCCGGTCCGCGGCACGATGCAGCCGGTCCCGCACGGCCAGGCCCAGGTCCCGCGGGACCACATCCCGGGCCAGAATGACGTCCACCCGGCCCTCCAGGCGACGCAAGCCGTCGAAGAGGCGCCGGGCCATCTCCCGGGGTTCGGCCTCCGGCCCCAGGGAAACGGCCACCACCTCGGGGTCTTCGGCCCAGGCCAGCGCGTCCAGGTCCTCCTGAGGAAGCAACAGGCCCACCCGCCGACCCTGGGCCCGCAGGTCGGCCAGCACGCGGGGCAAACGGGCCAGTATGGCCTCCCGAGGACCGGTGAACAACCACAAGGGGCTTTCGGGCGCGTAATGCCGGGGCAGCGTGCCCGGGGAGCGCACCTCGTCGTGGGTCACCGCTCGAGTGAGCACCCGAATCGGTCCCAACAAGGCTTCCAGGGCCTCTCGAGGCGCTCCACCGGGTCGCAGGATGACGGGCGGGTCCTGGGTCAGGTCCAGCACCGTGGACTCCACCCCAATGGGCGTGGGCCCGGCGTCGAGAATCAAATCCACCGCGTCTCCCAGGTCGGCCAGCACGTGTTCGGCCCGGGTTGGGCTGGTGTGCCCAAAGCGATTGGCGCTGGGTGCGGCGACCGGGCACCCGGCCTCTCGAATCAGAGCCAGGGCGACGGGATGCGCAGGCATGCGCACGGCCACCGTAGGCTTTCCCGCCGTCACCACATCGGGAACCTCAGGACTCTTGGGAAGGACCAGGGTCAGGGGACCCGGCATCCAGCGCTCGGCCAGCCGATGAACGACCGCCGGCACCTCCTGCACCACCTTGGCCAGCCCTTCCAGGTCTGCCACGTGCACAATGATGGGGTCGTACGCGGGGCGGCCTTTGACCTGGAAAATCCGGGCCACGGCCTGGGGGTTCAGGGCATCGGCTCCCAGACCGTATACCGTTTCCGTAGGGAAGGCCACCAGACCGCCGCGACGCAGCACTTGCGCGGCTTCCCGGATGATGTCCGGCTCCGGGAATTGGGGATGCACACGTAATACCCGACTCATCTTCACCTCGCACGATGATAAATCCCCAAAGGCCTTCTAACTGTAGCATAGGACGGCATGGATGCAAAATCTTTTTTGGATTGAGGTCATGCCCCAGGGGCCCCCAGACCATCCGCCTCTATATCCCGGGGAGCCGGTGACGCTTCTCTGGAGCATTCGGGGGGAAGGAGATGGGCACCTATCAGGGCATCATCGCCCTGTATCTCTTGATGCCCCCCAAAACGGCAGCGATACCCATGGGACCTGTGGAAAGGGCTGACAGGACGGCTCCAGGAAGAAGCATTCCCAGGACAGACCCCAGGCCCCGGGCCAGAAAACGCAGACCAAACAGCGCCAGAATGAGGGCCGCGCCCCGAATCGTCACCCGACGCCACTGCATGGGCAGGCGTCCCAGGCGACCGAACACCCAAATGAGCACGGCGTTGCCTCCCAGCATGGTGGCGTAGAAGACGGCGATGAATCCCAGGCCCCAGGCGGGTTGGGCTCGCCATCCTTCCAGCACCAAGGGCCCCAACACCGTGGCCCAGAAGATGTAAGGATTGGGGTTCAGCCAGTTGATGGTCACCGCCTGGAACAGGGTGCGCACCTGGCCGGCGCCGGCATCCAGGGCCGACGCTTCTGAAACGGGTTGACGGGCCAATCCCCAGGCCAGATAGAGGAGATACCCGCCACCGCCGAGCTCCAGAACGTGGACCCAATCGGGAGGGAGGCGTCCCAGCAACCATAGGGTGACCACGACCAGGGGACCATCGCTTAAGAGGGGTGTCAGGGCCAGGGGCAAGGCCCGAACCCATCCCAGGCGCAAGGTCTGGGCCAGGAAGAAGGCCTGGAGCGCGCCGGGCAGCAATGCAGCCGAGAGGCCCAGAACGAACGCCTGCCCCAGGTAACTCAACCCCATCGATACCCCTCCGGCAACCACCCAGGCTCAGGTCGCAGAAACCACCAGCGGACCCAGTTCAACAGCAGCCATACGAAGGGCACGGCTATGAGCAGCGCGCGAGCTACGAACAAATCGGCCTCCAAAACCCCATACGCCGCCCACAGCCCACTCCAAAGC
>WFVP01000143.1 GCA_015491595.1 Anaerolineales bacterium | reverse complement strand
CGCCTTCCCCCACAGCATCTACGCGCCCGATGCAGGCATAGCCGTAAGGAAAGGGATACCGGGCGGGCCGACGCAAGGGTTCCAGCACTTCATCCAGCAGGGTGTCTTCGGGCCATTGGCCCCGGTAGGCCACCATCTCCGTCCCCGCGCTGATGGCCGAGGCATGGACCCGGACCCGCACCTGACCCGGTCCCGGCGTGGGGACCGGCCCTTCCTGCACTTCTACCTGGCGGGGGCCGGTGAACCATAGGGTGTACATCACTTCAGCCGTCCCCATATCACCACGTCCTCTCCCAGTACTTGGCAGACCGTTTCCCGCAACCGAAGGGGCTGGGGAAGGGGCGCTTCGGGTGCCCGCGGCCCGCCCAGGTAGTACGGACACACTGTGACCACCACCGCGTCGGCCAGGCCCTGCTGGAGGAAGGAAGTGAGCACCCGGGCGCCTCCTTCCACCATGAGGCTGGCGATGCCCTCGCGGTGCAGCGCGGCCAGGAGGGCGCGCAGGTCCACCCGGCCTGCCTCGTCCGCGCCCAGTACCAGGAGGCGGGCGCCCCGGACCTCCAGGGCCCGGTCCCGGTCGGTGTCCCGTTGGGGGGTGGTGGCAATCCACACCCCTCGAGGATGGGCCAGCAGGCGCGCCCGGGTGGGGAAGCGCAAGCTCGAGTCCAGCACGATGGGCTGGGGTTGGGGGCCTTCCACCAGGCGCACCGTGAGTCGGGGATCGTCGCCCAGCACCGTATCCACCCCCACCAGGACGCCCTCGTGGCTGCCCGCAGGGCGTGGGTCAGGCGCGGGCTCTCCGGGCCGCTCAGGGCCATGGGCGCGCCCCGCCGGTGGGTGAGGGCCCCGTCCAGGCTTTGGGCGTAGCTGAGGGTGACCCAGGGACGGGGTTCGGGAGGCGGGAAGCGCCTTCGCCAGGTGGCCAAAGGTTCAAGACGATGGGCCGCCGCGGTCATGATTCGAGGGGGAGGGTTTCGGGTTGAGGTCCCGGAGGTTGAGCAAGTGGTGCATGCGCAGGGCCTTGGTGCGCAGGTAGCGGGCGTTCTCCGGGTGCACGGTGGGCAGAAGGGGCACCCGTTCCACCACGTGCACCCCCAGGGCCTCCAGGGCCTGGATTTTGTCCGGGTTGTTGGTGAGCAGGCGCACGGAGCGCACGCCCAAATCCTGGAGGATGGCCGCGGCCGCGTCGTAATGGCGCTCGTCGGCCTGGTGGCCCAGGAGGAGGTTGGCCTCCACGGTGTCGTATCCCGCGTCCTGCAGGTTGTAAGCCCGCAACTTGTCCGCCAGGCCGATGCCCCGGCCCTCCTGGCGCAGATAGATGAGGACCCCGCGGCCCTCCTGCGCGATGCGCTCCATGCTGCGGTGCAGCTGTTCCCCGCAGTCGCAGCGCAGGGAGCCCAGCACGTCGCCGGTGAAGCACTCCGAGTGAATGCGGGTGAGCACGCCCTCGCCTCGCACGTTCCCCATGACCAGGGCCAGGTGGTCCTTGTCTTCCTTCGCGTCGTGATACAGGCAGAGCTGGAATTCGCCCACGGGGGTGGGCAGTCGAGCACAGGTAACCCGCGTGATGGGGTACATGGCCGGCTCCTTTCTTGCGGACCTTTGACAAAGTCAGGCCGGTTGTTGACACAATTCTAACGCAACTGGTCTACACTAAGCCCTTCGGGCCCCTCGGACGCCGTTGCCCGAGGGGTCCGAAACATCCCAAAAGACAAGGAGGTGGGCCATGATGTGGGACAACTGGATTCACCAGCGTCTCTGGCTCCACGCCCTGATGGCGCATCAGCGGCGCAATCCCCAGGAAGCGGTGTCCTGGGAGGACGGTTCCCGCCGTGTGCGGCGACGCCGCGCGCGAGCCCGGCGGCGCCGGGAGGAAGCCCTGCGCCTGCTGGGGTAAGCCGCACCCCGCAGGCCGGGGTTTCCCCGCGCGGCGCCTTCCCGCGGGAGGTTCCCGATGGTTCCGAGCGGCCCGTCACGCTCCCCGATCCCGAAGGGCCTGCTGGCAGACGGGGCACGCGGCCACGTGCTGGCGGGCCGGTTCCCGCACCATGGCCACCATGCCGGTGAGGCCCATGGTGCGGCCCATGGTCAGCCGCTCGCCGAAGATGCGCAGGGGCAGGTCCTCGGGAATCTGGGCCACCTGCCAGGCGGGCGCGCCGGAACAGGCGTCGTCCAGGATTTTGGCCAGCGCCTTGGCCGAGAGCCCTTGGGGGTTTTCCACCGCGAAGTAGTAGCGAAAGGCGTGTTTGTCGGGCTCCTCAATGGCCCATACGTAGGCCTGGGATTCGCAATGGGGCACCAGGTGCTCCTTGGGATAAGGGGGTGTGGCGATGTCCGGCGGCACGGGCCGAAAGGCGTCGGCCAGTTCAATCAAATACGCATACTGCTCCTGGGGCGTACCCAGCCAGGCTAAGGTCTCCAGAACTTCGCGCAGTTTTTCCGGCCATAGGGTTTCGGGCGCGGTCGTGGTCATGGGTTGCCTCCTGTTTCCGGGGCTGGGGGATGCGGGGGCACCCGTCGGAGGAGCAGGCGTTTGCCCACGCGGCGCGCCAGGCGGGCCAGCAGGAGCAGGGCCACCAGGAGGCCCACCGTCACCGGGCGGGTAATGTCCCCCTGGAGGGTGAGCACGTTGCCTTTGACGGCCTGCGCGGCGTGCCAGGCGGCCAGGGGAGCGGCCAGGTATACCCCTCGATGCAGGGCCTTCCAGCGTCGGGCCCCCAGGCGTCGCGCCACCCATCGGGGCGAGGTGGCGGCCAGCAGGGCCAGGATGACCCACGCGGAGGCGCCCCACCACACGAAGGGTTTTTGGGTCAGGATTTCCTGCCACAACCAATCCCAACGCCATCCATAGTCCACCCCGACGAAGAGATAGACGTGCAGTACGGCGTAGGCAAAGGCGTAGAGGCCCCAGGCACGGCGCCAGGGGCGGATGCCTCTCAGGCCCGGGAGCCAGGAGAGAGGGGTGGCCGCCAGGCTGAGGGTCAGCAGATAGAGCGCGCCCCGGCCTGTACGTTGGGTCCAATCCTGGATGGGGTTGGGGCTCAAGCGCCCCAGCCCGGCTTCGACCAGGAGCCAGGCCAGGGGCAGCCAGGCCACGGCGTGGCCCACCACCCGGGTCCACTTCCGTGTGCGCCTCATCAGTAGTTCACCCTCAGGTCCATGCCCTCGTAGAGATGGGCCACCTGTTCCTCGTAGCCGTTGAACATGAGGGTGGGGCGCCGGCCGTTTTCGCCCAACCGCCGCTCCGTGGCCTGGGACCAGCGGGGATGGGGCACGTTGGGGTTCACGTTGGCGTAGAAACCGTACTCGTGGGGCGCGACGGTGTTCCACAAGGTCTTGGGCTGCTCCGCCACCAGTTCGATGCGCACCACGGCCTTGATGCTCTTGAAGCCGTACTTCCAGGGCACCACCAGCCGCAAGGGCGCGCCGTTTTGCGGGGGCAGGAGTTTCCCGTACATCCCCGTGGCCAGGATGGTGAGGGGGTGCATGGCCTCGTCCAGCCGCAGGCCTTCGGTGTAGGGCCAGGGGAAGGTCTTGTACTTCCGCTGGCCGGGCATGGCGTCGGGATTGTACACGGCCACGAAGCGGACGTAGCGGGCTTCCGATTTGGGCTCGGCTCGCTTGAGCAAATCGGCCAGGGGGAACCCCTGCCAGGGGATGACCACGGACCAGCCTTCCACGCAGCGCAGGCGGTAGATGCGCTCTTCCTGGGGGAACTCCCGCAGGATGTCCTCCAGACCGATTTTGAAGGGCTTGTGCACCAGGCCGGTGACCTCCACCGTCCAGGGGTCGGTGGGGAAATCCCGGGCCAGGCGGTGCACGGCCCGCTTGTCGGTGCTGAACTCGTAGTAGTTGTTGTAGGTG
>WFVP01000142.1 GCA_015491595.1 Anaerolineales bacterium | reverse complement strand
GGTCCAGGCCGGCGCCCCAGGCCCGCAACAAGGCCGCGGCCGCGACCGCCAGCCCGAGACCCATGCCGATGTCTCGCGGCGGGACCCGGGACAAGAGGAGGGGAAGCAAGAGGAACAGCGCGGCCACACCCATGCCCGCGGCCACCATCACCTCGCGGGTGGGGAGGAAGGGCAGGAGGGCCCGCGTCCACAGGCCGATGACCAGTGTTCCGGGCAGGAGCCATCGCGGCTCGCGATGGCGAAAGGCCATCAACCCGAAAGGACTGAACATGAGCACCGCGGCAGCCAGTTCGGGGGGAATGTCCGTTTGCAGCAAACCGAAGGCGTAAATGGCGGCGATGAATTCGGTGAGGTGTTGGAACAGGAAGAGGAATACGAGGCCCAGAAGCCAGGGCATGTTCGGTCCTCCTGAAATCGGATGTCGCACTTCCATTTTCCCACAATTTGGGGGTGTGTCGAAGGGATTCGTCCTACAGATTGAACACGTAGGTCTGACCGGGTACGGGATTCCCGACGAAACGAGAGATAATGTTAACAGCGACTCCCGCTGCTCACATTATCTTCTTCTTTCCTGCGGTCCGGGGCCCGGTCAGGAGTTCGCGAAGCATCGGGGCTTCAGGCATCTCCCGCTTTCTCCAACGCCTCCAACAACTCCGAGAGCGACCCCATGGCCAATCCCATCACCCGGTCGGCACCTCCGTAATAGACGTACAAATCGTCGTCCCGGACGACCGCGGCACAGGTGAAGACTACGTTAGGAACGTCCCCTTTGATTTCCCAGGGTTCGCGTGGTTCTAAGATGGGTTCTGGAAGACGGGCCAAGACCCGGGTGGGGTCATGCAAATCCAACAGTGCGGCGCCCAGACGATACACCCGCTGGGCATCTACCGCGTGGTAAATCAGCAGCCACCCGTGCTCGGTACGGATGGGGGGCGCGCCCGCACCGATTTTCCGATGTTCCCACGTGCCCGGTCGAGGCCGCAGAATGATGGTATGGTCCGTCCAGTGCTTCAGGTCGTCAGAGAAGGCCAGCCAGATATCTGGGGGGCGCCGGTGAAGCATGGCGTAACGGCCCTGGATTTTCTCCGGAAAGAGCACGTGGTCCTTGTTATCCTCGTCGGGGAGCACGATGCCCAGCCGTTCCCAGGTGATGAGGTTGGTGCTGCGGGCCAGGGCCGCGCGCGTTCCCTCCCGAGAGTACCCGGTGTAGGTCATGTAAAAGACGCCTTCCAGGAGCACGACCCGAGGGTCCTCCACCCCCCGGGCTTCCCAGGGCTCGCGCGGGCTGAAGACGGGACGGTCCAGGCGCCACCAGTGGACGCCGTCCTCGCTCACCGCATAGCCGATGTGGGATACGTAATCCAGCCCCTGGGCGCGGTAGAGCATGTGGAAGAGGTCGTTGTGGTAGACCACCGCGGCATTGAAGACGTTGAGGGCTTCCCAGGGATGGTGTGGCTGGGGTAGCAAAATGGGATTGGCAGGATGACGACGAAGCTTCATGCCTCGTCTCCTACGGCCTGTTGGGTTTCAGGGTCGAAGAAACGGATACGTTCGGGTCGGAAGGTGACGTGGATGCGTTCCCCAGGCCAGACCTTGGGGTAAGCCGGGGCGACGATTTTGACGATTTGGTCATCCATCTGGAAGGCGATGATTTGGTGGGAACCCTGGGGCTCCACGACCATGGCTTCCACACTGAACAGGGCCTGGTCTTCGGTGGTAAGGAGCAGATTCTCCGGTCGCACCCCCAGCACCAACCGGCTCTTCGTGTAGTCTTTCAGCCGCGCCGCCTGTTCAGGGGAAAGGGTCAGGGTGAAATACGGGTGCACCAGTTTCAGGGCGTCGTTCTCGCGGCGTACTTCGGTGTAGAAGAAGTTCGTGGGGGGCAGGCCGATGAAGGAGGCCACGAACATGTTGGCGCTCTTTTCGTAGACCTCTTCCGGCGTGCCCACCTGCTCGATGCGACCCTCCCGCATGACCACGATGCGGTCGGCCATGCTCATGGCCTCGGACTGGTCGTGGGTGACGAAGATGGTGGTGGCCTGGGTTTGATGGTGAATGGCCTTGAGTTCGGTGCGCATATGTACCCGGAGTTTGGCGTCCAGGTTGGACAGAGGCTCATCCATCAAAAAGACTTTGGGCTTCACCGCGATGGCCCGGGCCAGGGCGACCCGCTGTTGCTGCCCGCCGGAAAGCTGGGAGGGATACCGGTCCAACAGTTCCACGATTTTCGTCAATTCAGCCACTTCTTTCACCCGACGGTCGATTTCGTCCCGAGGCACTTTTTTCAGACGCAGGGGATAGGCGATGTTCTCGTAGACCGTCATATGGGGCCAGACCGCGTAGTTTTGAAACACCATGCTCACGTTGCGAGCCCGGGGCGGGAGATAGGTCACGTCCTCGCCGTCGATGAGAATGGTGCCTTCGGTCACCTCTTCCAGCCCGGCAATCATGCGCAGGGTGGTGGTCTTGCCGCAGCCAGAGGGCCCCAGCAGCACCAGGAACTCCCGGTCCTTTACGGTCAAGTGGATGTGGTCTACGGCGAGGACCCGACGTCCAAAGCGTTTGGTCAGATTGATGAGTTGGACCTCTGCCATGATGCCTCCCGTGGCTTGGGTTGTCTGGAGCGGTCGGCCGTCGGCGGTGGGCCGTCGGCCCTTACACCGTCACGCCACCCCACATCTGGTGGATGTAACGGCGAATGAAGAACGTGAACACCACCGCGGGCAATGCCATGGCCATGCCGCCCGCGGCCGTCAGGTTGACCTGGCCCGTCGCGCCCAGCAAGGTCTGATACACCACCACCG
>WFVP01000141.1 GCA_015491595.1 Anaerolineales bacterium | reverse complement strand
GGGCTCGGAGATGTGTATAAGAGACAGGTCCGTCCTTTATCCCTTCCTCAGCCACGTCTTTATCAGTACCTTTGTGGTGTGGGCTGCCGCTCACCTGCCGTAAGGGCCTGGCGTGACCTGTTCTTCTTTCCTCCGTGAACCAAGGTGAGCCAGGGGCGGCCGCGAGGTTGCCTGGTGCCAGAGGGCCGGGCTTCGGTATAATTGGGCCTCGACACCTTTATGGAGGTAACGCGATGCCTGCCTGGCTTCTGTGGATCGTCAACTTCTTCCTGCAGCTGGACCGCTACCTGGGGGAGGCGATTCAGTTGCTGGGGCCCTGGATTTACGTGCTCCTCTTCGCCATCGTGTTCCTGGAAACGGGCTTTGTAGTCACCCCTTTCCTGCCCGGCGATTCCCTGCTCTTTGCCGTGGGGACCTTTGCCGCGCTGGGCCATCTGGATGTCGGTCTGGTGGCCGTGTTGCTCATCACCGCCGCCATTCTGGGCGATGCGGTGAACTACCACATTGGCGCGTACATCGGGCCGCGCGCCTTTCGGGAAAACAGCCGCTTCTTCAAGCGGGAATACCTCATCCGCACCCACGAGTTCTATGAGAAGCACGGGGGCAAAGCCGTGGTGCTGGGCCGCTTCGTGCCCATCATCCGCACCTTCGTGCCCTTCGTCGCCGGCATCGGCGCCATGACTTACCGCAAGTTCTTCTTCTACAACGTCGTGGGCGCGCTGGCCTGGGTGCTGAGCTTTCTCTTCGCCGGTTACTTCTTCGGCAACATCCCCGTCATCAAAGAAAACTTCCACTACGCCATCGTAGGCATCATCGTGGTTTCCCTGGTGCCCATTCTCTACGAGATGTGGAAACACCGGCGGACGCAGAGCGGGCCGTCGTTGCCGAGCTCAGGCTGAGCCCTCCTCATCTTCTTCCGACGCGGGCTGCTCCGGTGCTTCCCGGGCTTCCTGGGAGGAAGCCGCCAGGGGTTGCAGCGGCACCGGATCCAACTCGGCAGGTACGGCGATGACGGTGAACCGTACCGCAGTGCGCACCTGGCCCTGGATTTCGATTTCGGTGAATTGGGGGATGTACGCGATGTGGTAGCCGTCTTGGGCCAGATACTGGCGGGCGAGAATGAGGGCTTTCACAGCCTGGTTCACCGCACCGGCACCTATGGCCTGGACCACCGCGTGTTGGTGTTCCCGAAAGACACCGGCAATGGCGCCAGCCACTTTGTACGGGCGGGACTTCGCGGCCACTTTGATGACATCCATTGCAGGCCTCCTCCCCGTTTAGGCATCGTTGAGGAAATTTTCGAAAACTATTGTACAGGATACCCCGCCTTCTGGCAATTGACGTTAGGTACGAAGATTCGAGAAAAAGGTCATTCTTCCTTATTCTCCCACCCCAACGGCCCCGCTTCGCGCGCCGAAACCTTCGCGCGGTGTGGAGGCCCGGGAACCCTTGGTGGGGGTCGGCTCGGACAGCCGGGAGGTCCGCCCTGGAGGAAGAGACTATTTCTCCTTGTTTGCGGTCCTGTACCCGGTCAGCCCAATGCTCTCGCCTGGGGCAACAGGCGGGTGTGCCCACCGGGCATCTCAGCCAACGGTGAAAGCACCAGACATCCCTTCACGCCGAAGACGAGAGAAAGGCACAGGTCCGGTCTTCCCTGAGCCAGATCTCGCGCCTACTAAACTGAAATACGCTCCTGGAGGAATGTCAACTTGGGCAGGGGCGGGAATTGGTGGTAGAATTTGTTTGGTCAGCACAAAAACACAGGACAAGGAGGACGAACGGTGAACATTGTGGTTGGCGTAAAGGTGGTGCCGGATACCGCGGCGCAGGTCCGGGTGGAGAACGGCAAGGTTACCTGGGGCGATGCGCCGCTGGTGCTGAACCCGTGGGACGAATTCGCGGTCGAAGCCGCTTTGCAAGCCAAAGAGAAGTTTGGCGGTCAAGTCACCGTCATCAGCATGGGGGATGAGCACGCGCTGGAGGCCCTGCGCCGGGCCCTGGCCATGGGTTGCCAGCAGGCGTACCGCATCTACGAGGACGCCCTGGCCCAGGCCGACACCCTGGCGACGGCGGACGTGCTGGCCGCCGCGATTCGCAAACTGGAGGCCGATTTGGTCCTCTTCGGCCGGCAGGCCATTGACGGCGACACGGCCATGACCCCGGCCGCGGTGGCCCAACGTCTGGGATGGCCCTTCGTGGGCCTGGTCACCGCCTTCCAGGGCTACGACGAGGGTTCCAAGACCCTGGAGGTGACCCGAGACCTGGATGGCATCAAGCAGAACCTGCGGGTGCCGCTGCCAGCCGTGTTCACCATCGCCAAGGAGTTCGCGGAGCCCCGCTATCCCTCCTTCATGGGGATTCGGAAGGCCAGCCGGGCCCAGATTCCGGTGTGGTCCCTGGCCGACCTGGGCCTGGAGGCTCCGGCGGTCAAGGTGGCGTGGCCGGAGGTGCTCCAGCCGCCCAAGCGGGAAGTGCAGTGCCAGTTCATCACCGGCGATTCGCCCCAGGAAATTGCCAAGAAGCTCGTGGACAAACTCATCGAGGAGAAGGTGCTATGACCAAGCACGTGGCTGTTGTGGTGGACCATGACCGGGGCCAGGCCCCTGCCAGCGCGTGGGAGCCGCTGACCCCGGCGAAGGCGCTGGCCCAGTCCCTGGGCGGTCAGGTGCTGGCCGTGGTCCTCGCCTCCGACGGCCAGGTCCTGGCCCAGGAGGCCGCCGCGCGCGGCGCGGACCGGGTATTGCTGGTGGAACACGAGGCCCTGCAGGACTACCGGGCAGATGTATACGGCCAGGTGCTGGCGGTCCTGGACGAGAAGGAGGACATTGGGGTTTGGTTGTTCCCGACCACCACGCGCGGGCGCGAGATGGCCGCATGGTTGGCTGCGGCGCGGGGGATGGGCGTGGTGCCCGATGTGTTCGCGGTGGAGG
>WFVP01000140.1 GCA_015491595.1 Anaerolineales bacterium | reverse complement strand
TCCCACAGGTGCCAGAGGGCATCGCTCAGGGAAAGGGAGGGGAAAGGCGCAGGGGTCGCCATCATCCGCCGAACATGGCGGCCACGCCCGAACGGAGGAGGATGAATAGGGACGGCCCCAACAGCACGATGAACAGGGAGGGCATCACCAGGAAGGCCAGGGGGAAGAGCATCTTCACCGGGGCCTTATGCGCTTCCTCCTCCGCTCGCTGTCGGCGTCGCAAGCGCATGGCGTCGGCCTGAATCTGGAGGATGTTGGACAGGCTGACGCCCAGCTGCTCCGCCTGGACCACCGCGGCCACGAAGCTGGAGACTTCCGACAGCCCGATGCGCTCGGCCATGTCCTTGAGGGCATCCCGGCGGGGTTTACCCAACTGGATTTCCCGCAGGACCCGGGCGAACTCCAGGCTCAGGGCGTTGTCCCACTTCTCCACCAGCTTCTGCATCGCGGCGTCGAAGCCCAGGCCCGCCTGCACGCAGATGGTGAGCAGGTCCAGGGCGTCGGGAAAGGCCTTGAGGATTTCCTTCTGGCGTCGGGCGATGCGGCTCTTGATGAAGAGCACCGGCAGGTAGAAGCCCAGGAACCCGAAGAGCAGGGCCAGCAACAAAGCGGAACGGCGGACGTTGGGGGACGGCGAGAGGCGCACCAGGAAGAAGCCCAGCCAGAAGAGCCCGATGCCCAGGGCGATGCGGGCCGTGACCACCACTGTGGGGTCCCAGCGAGCGCGCATCCCCGCCCGCAGCAGGTCCAGTTCCGTGGCGGCGATGACCCGTTGCGGCGTGAAGCGCAACACGAAGTCCCCGAACCGCCTGGCGATGGGGAGGATGACCCGGTCCATGAAGGGTTGGCGCAGCTCCAGGTCCTCGATGGACCGGATTTCTTCGTCCTCCTTCAGCAGCTCCAGGACCCGGGTTTCCACGTCCGTCTGCTGGGCCCGGATGCCCACGATGACCAGGAACACGGCGGTGCCGATGAGGAGGGTCAAGAGCAGAACCCACCACACCCACATGGCTTACACCTCGATTTGGGCGATGCGGCGCATGATGTAGTATCCGGTGCCGATGAGGACCAGGGCCAACCCCAACATGCTGTATCCGCACAGGCCGTTGCGCAGGAACTGGCCCGCGTAGTCGGGCGCGATGCGGTAGATGATGAGGAACAGGCAGATGGGCATGAGGGAGAGGACCATGCCCGAGAACCGCACCTGGGCCGTCAGGGTGCGGATTTCGCCCTGGATACGGATGCGCTCCCGGATGGTGTGCACCGTGTTCTCCAGGATTTCCGTCAAGGGACCGCCCACTTCCTGCTGAATCTTCATGGCGGTCACCACCAGGTCCAGGTCCTGGCTGGGCATGCGTTTCACCAGGTTGTCCAGGGCTTTGTCCCGGGGGATGCCGATTTGCAACTCCTGCACCAGCCGCCGGAACTCTTCCGACACTGGGGGCGGCATCTCCTTGGCCACCGCGTCCAAAGCCTGGGGCAGGGAGAAGCCTGCCCGCAGGCCGTTGATGATGAGGTTCAGGGTGTCCACCAGCTGCTCGTTGAACTGGTTCAGGCGGCGCTGTTGCAGGTAGCGGATGTACCATCCAAATCCCAGCAGGCCCGCAAGGAAGCCCAGCAGGGTGAACAACAGCGTCTGGCCGCCCAGGACGTAGCCCAGGAAGGTGCCTAAAATCACGGAGATGACCCGCAGCGCGATGTATTCCGAGGGCTTCAAGCGCAGGCCGGCCCGGCTGAGGCCCCACCGCAGATTTTCCCACCAGGACGTCCGCTCCAGGCGCTTGTCAATGCCGATACGCTCCCGCCGGACCAGGCGCTGTGCTTCCTCCCGGGCTTCCTGGTCCGCGGGGAAGATGAGTTTCTCCAGGCGCTCCTCCTCCTGGCGGCCGACCCAAACGGTGACGAGGGCCCCGACCAGCACCAGGCCCACCGTCACAATCCCCCCCAGGAGGAGCAGGGTAATGGGGTCCGACAGCAGCAGGGGCAGGGGTAAGGGCATAGGGCTTTTTCCGCTTTTCTATCGGGCGTTGACACCGATACCGAACACGCTGGGCGGCAGGAAGATGCCCGCCGCGCGGAACCGGTCCATGTATTTGGACCGCAACCCCGTGGGCTTCAGGCGACCGTGTACTTTGCCCTCGCGGTATCCGCTGTGCTCGAAGACGAAGATGTCCATCATCTGGATAACGTCGCCTTCCATGCCGGTGATTTCCGAGACGGAGACCACCTTCCGGGAGCCGTCCCGCATCCGCTGGGTGAACACGATGACGTCAATGGCCGAGGCAATCTGCTCCCGGATGGCCCGGACGGGCAGGTCCATGCCGGCCATCAGGCACATGGTTTCCAGTCGGGAGAGGGCGTCCCGGGGGCTGTTGGAGTGCAGGGTAGTCATGGAGCCCTCGTGGCCCGTGTTCATGGCCTGGAGCATGTCCAGGGCCTCGCCGCCGCGCACCTCACCCACGATGATGCGGTCCGGGCGCATCCGCAGGGAGTTGATGACCAGCTGCCGGATGGTGATTTCGCCCTTGCCCTCGATGTTGGGCGGGCGGGACTCCAGGCGAACCACGTGCTCCTGTTGCAGCTGCAGCTCCGCGGCGTTCTCGATGGTGATGATGCGCTCATCGTTGGGGATGAAGCCCGACAGGATGTTGAGCAAGGTGGTCTTACCGGAACCCGTACCGCCGGCCACCAGGATGTTCAGCCGGGCCTTCACCGCGGCTTCCAGGTACATCAACGCCTCGGGCGTGATACTCCCCAGCCGGACCAGGTCGTCCGCGGTCAGCGGGATGCGGAAGAACTTCCGGATGGTGATGGTGGGCCCGTTGAGGGAGATAGGGGGGATGACAATGTTCACACGGGAACCGTCGGGCAACCGGGCGTCCACGTAGGGACTGGATTCGTCCACCCGGCGGCCCAGGGGCGCGACGATGCGTTCGATGATGCGCATCACGTGTTCGTCGTCCTCGAACTTGATGTTGGTCTTGTAAATCTTGCCCCCCCGTTCGATGTAGACCTGGTACGGGCCGTTGACCATGATTTCCGTGATGGAGTCGTCTTCCAGGAGGGGCTGCAGGGGACCGAACCCCAGAATTTCCGCCGCGATGTGCTCGAAGAGGCGCTGCCGCTCGGCCCGGGAAAGGATGATGTTCTCTTGTTGCAGGATTTGGTCCAGGAGTTCTCGGATGGTCTGCCGGACTTCGTCGGCCTTGCTGATGTCCAGAGTGGGGTCCAGCTCGTTAAGCAAACGGTTTTGAATCCGACGCATGAGGTCGGAGTAGGCCTCTTTGCGCGCGGGAGACTCCCGGGAAGAACTGAGCAAACTGCGTTCCGATGGGGGACGCTTATTGCCGCTGGACTCCAGGCGTCGTAATAGGGACATAAGGTGAATCCTCCCCTGGGGAATGCGTTCTCATTTTGCCTCAAACTCGCGCCTGTTGCAAGAGGCGCTCCCTCACTTCCCGCATCAGGCGCAGGATGCCCTGGGTGGCGGGGGCGTTGCGTCGGGTGCGCACCAGAATCTCCCCCCGATTCACCGCGTGGGGCATCCATTTGTCCTCCGGGATGATGTACACGGGCAGCCGGAAGTACTGTTGCAGGCGTTCGGGCGAGATGCCCTTGCGCTTGTCGTATCGGTTGAGCACCAGGAGGACGCGTTCCAGGGGAAAGTCCTGGGCCAAGAAGTCCAGGGCCAGACGGGCGTTGCGCACGGCGATGACGTCTTGCTCGAAGATAAGGAGGGCCAGATCGCTGTTTTCCAGCGCGGTCAGGGTGTAGGGGTCCAGCAGGGGACCTGTGTCCACCACGATGTAATCGGAGAGGTTGCGCAGGAGGTCCAGGATTTGGCGGAGCTGTTCCGTGGAAGGGAGGTTTTCCCCGGGACGGGAAGGCGCGGCCAGGATGCGCACGCCCGTGGGGCCATGGGTGAGCAACGCCTGGGAGAGCAGGTCCATGTCCACCTCGTCGGCCAGTTCGCTCAGGTTGTGGCTGGCCTGCTCGTTGAACAGCACCGCGATGTCGCCGAAGGCCCGCTTGGCGTCCACGATGTGCACCACCGTGTCGGGCGTTTGCAGGGCCACGGCCAGGTTGGCGGCCAGCACGGATTTCCCCACGCCTCCCTTGGGGCTGAAGACGGTGATGATTTTGCCCAGGGTCTCCGGGGGGCGCATCCCCAGGGGCCCCGTCTCCTGGGCCACCGCGATTTTCTCCCGCTCTTCCCAGGCCACCTCCGCGGCCCGCCGCACCGCGTCCAGGAGTTCATCAATGGAAGGGGGCTTCATCAGGAAGTCCCGGGCGCCTACCATCATGGCCCGGCGCATGTACTCCATATCCCCCTGCACCGTGAGGATGACCACCTGGGTGGCGGGCAGCACCTTGCGGATTTGCTCCGTGGCCTCCAGGCCGCTCATATCCGGCAGGTGGATGTCCATGATGATGACGTCGGGCTGCCGTTCCTTGGCCACCTGCAGGGCTTCCTTCCCCGTCGCGGCCTCGCCCACAATTTGCACGTTGGGTTCGAACTGCAGGAGCTTCCGCAGGTTCTCCCGGGTCTCCAGGACGTCGTCGACGATCATCACGCGGATGGGGCGTTGTTCCTGGGTCATGGTCCTCCCTTCCCTCCGAGGTTAGGGCGTGGGTGTGGGTTGCAAGGGGACGTCGTTGGGCAGTTTGGGCATGTCCACGCTGTCAATGCGCGGTTCCAGGTCGAAGAGTTGCTTGCTGGGCACCACGATGTTGTACTGTTCCAGGATATACGTCAGGGTCACGGGCTCGGTGCTCAGTGGCTCTTTGTCCTCGAAGGAGCGTAGAACCAGGGTGAACACCACCTTACGGTCCATGAGGTACTTCAAGGTCACCGCGTCCTGCGGGCGGACCACCAGGGTCACCACGTCGGGGGGCCGCACCTCGAAGGCCTCCACGGGAGCCGGTTGGGCCTGTTGTTGCTCCTGCGGGGCGGGGAACTGCTCGTCCCCGGCATCACCCTCCGCCGGGAAGGCCTGCTGCGCGGCCAGGCTCTCGGGCTTCTGCCAGGGGAAGGTGCCCACGTACAGCACCATGGCGTCGGAGACAATCATCTGGGAGACCAGGCGGGGACGGGCCAGCTCCGAGGGGATGGTGTACAGGGTGAAGTCCTCCTGGGTCTCCACCCGGCCCAGAGGCGCATCCCCGGGCACCACCTGGACCACCAGGGTCTGCAGGGCTTCCCCGCCCACGAACTCGGCACCCTGTTCCTGGCCGGGAGCCGCGGGCGCGGCGGTCGTGGGCTTCTCCGTGCCCTTCCCGATGAGCAGGGCGTTCTGCACCAGGGCGGCGGAGAGGTTGGGCAGTCGGGACTGGAACTCAGGGTCCAGGTCCACGAAGGGCAAGGTCACCAGGATGCCCACCCGGTCGCCCGGTTGAATGGCATAGGACACGCTGGTCAACCGGGTGATGGGGATGGAAATCGCCACGTACCCGGGGGGAATTTGGAGCGCGGCCACGGAACCTGTGGCCAGCAGGTCCGCCGCGGTTTCCACCAGGTCGCCCTTGGTCAGAAACACCCCTCGCGGCAGGTCCCGGGCGGCCAGCTTCCCCACGGCCTCCTCGGGATTCAGGATTTGGGTTTCCACCACGTACTGGACGGGGACCTCCAGGGTGGCCAGCAGCTCCGAGGTAATCCGCTGTCCCCGACGGATGTTCTGGGCGGTGACCACCACCGTCACCGTCTCCATGGTTTCTGGAGTGGGCTGGGCAGCGGGTCCCATGAGACCCGCAGGGCTCAGGAAACGGTACACCAGGGCTCCGCAGAGCAGCAGCAGTACCAGGACGAGCAGGAGAATCAACACCAAACGCCCTCGACGCATCCTGGGCCTCCTTTAGGTTACTTCGAGATGCTTTCATTATAACACCCATTCTGGCTTGCTTCATGAGAGGGCGCTGAGGTATAGTCAAAATGTAAGGACGGTGCGGGTGGAGGATGCGGGCATGGTCAGGAGGACGTTTAATCGGGTTGCGTCGGCGCCTTCCCTGGCGGAGGTGTTGGACGCCCACACCCGAGAAGGGGAACTTTACGAGAAGCTGGACGGGAACGCGGTCCGGTGCTACGCCTGCGGCCATCGTTGTCTGATTCGACCCGGCCGTCGGGGCATTTGCAAGGTGCGTTTCAACCGGGAAGGCACCCTCTACGTCCCTTGGGGATACGTGGCCGCCTTACAGGTGGACCCCATTGAGAAAAAGCCCTTCTTCCACGTGTACCCCGGCTCGGACGCCCTGACCTTCGGGATGCTGGGGTGCGATTACCACTGCCCCTACTGTCAGAACTGGTTGACCTCGCAAGCCCTTCGGGACCCTGCCAGCGACATCGCCGGGAGCTTCTTGCGGTCGGTCACCCCCGAGGAGCTGGTTCGCATGGCCCAGCGCCACGGGGCCCGCAGCGTGATTTCCTCTTATAATGAACCCCTCATCACCAGCGAGTGGGCCGTGGCCATCTTCCGCCGGGCTAAGGACGCGGGGCTGCTCACGGGATACGTGTCCAACGGCAACGCGACCCGGGAGGTGCTGACCTATCTGCGCCCCTACACCGACGCGTACAAAATCGACCTGAAGAGCATGAACGACAAGCAATACCGGCGCCTGGGGGGCGTGCTACAGCACGTGCTGGATACCATCAAGATGACCTACGAGATGGGCTTTTGGGTGGAGGTGGTGACCCTAGTGGTCCCAGGGTTCAACGACGACGAGCAGGAACTGCGGGATGCGGCCCGTTTCATCGCCTCGGTCTCCCCTGACATCCCTTGGCACGTGACGGCTTTCCATCCCGATTACAAAATGACGGACCCACCGCCCACTTCGGTGCGCACCTTGCTGCGGGCCGCAGAAATCGGGCGGGAGGAAGGGTTGCATTTCGTCTACGTTGGGAACCTGCCGGGCCGCGTGGGCCCCTTTGAGAACACCTGGTGTCCCCGGTGCCAGGCCCTCTTGATTGAACGGATGGGATACATCATTCTGCAATACCGCCTCACCCCCGAGGGCCGGTGTCCGGATTGCGGACATTCGGTTCCCGGCCTCTGGCCCAAGGACCCCTCCCAGGTTCGCTTGGGCGGTCCTGGACGGCCCCGATTGATTTAGCCTTCGGTGCGGGGCCTCAGCCTCCCCACATGGTGTCCACGGGGGGCTGCCACTCGGGCGGAATCCAGATTTCTTCCTTCTTTTCTAGAGGCCACAGGGCCAGGCGCATCACCGGGATGCTGCTATCGGGCCGGCTCTCCTCCTGGGCCAGGCTGTAGAGGATTTTCATGGTGTTGAGGTCCGTGGGCGCGTAGACCACGATGTAGAGGGGGCCGGCGCCGGTGATTTCCTCCGCCACTAAGGTGATGAGGTTGAGGGGACCCCAGCGGGGATGGGTGAGGTAGTAGTGGCGGGAGAGGTTTCCGTCCAGGTCGGGCCAGTGCTCGGCCTCGGTCCAGTACCGCCGGAAGAAGCGGGCGACCTGGTGGTCCGGAGCGTTCCACAAGTGTTCCACCAGGAAGTGCCAGTACCGGGTGGTGCGGAACTGGAGGGAGATGCGTCGGAAGAACTGCACCACGGAAATCAGGATTTCCTCCCAGTTGGGGTTCCCTCGAATCATCTCATAGATGGCCAGGCGGGAGGAGAAGGTGAGATACAGCAGGTTGGGGAAGATCTTCCCCCGGATGGCTTCCTGGAGAATTTCCGAGGAGATGTCGTGGAGCCGTACCATGAGCCAGTTGGTGGCCACGATGTCCGCGAAGGGGTCCAGGATGCAGGCGGGTAGATGCAGGTAGCTCAGGCGTCGGCAGAGGAGTTCCAGCTCCTGCTCCGGCGTCATGTGGTGGCGGCCGGTGTACACGTGGTGGAAGGCAACCCCGTTGGCCGCGAGGAAGAACTCCCGGCGTTCCATGCGGGTGAGGTGGAACGCGTCGGCCAGGGCGACCAGGACGTCTTCCTCCAGGCAGCGTTTCTCGCCCCGCTCGATGCGTCCGACCATGCCCTTGCGGCCCGTTCGCGAGAACCCGCAGAGGGCGTCCAGGTCTTCCTGCCGCACCCGTCGCCCATAACGCCAGCGCAGGGCCAGGCGCAGCTCGCGCACAAGATGGCCAAATCGCCCCCATTCCATGAAACTCTCCTCCTCAATTGAGGAAACGCATCTTCTCAAATTCGGAGATAGAAATCCTCAACTTTCCCCGTAGATGACTTGTCAAAGGTTCGAGCTTGTACTACAGTATAAGTGACCTCCCAAGAGGCCCGAAGGGGGAGGGTCGAAGAAGGGCCGGGAGGAGGGCCTGGGGCCGGAAATTTTACCCGGCCCCACATTTTTTGGCAAGCGAAAACGCCAGGGTTTGCGTCCCCTCAAGGGCAACAGGTCCATCCCCAATCTGCTCTCCGTCCATGGTCACGGTCCTTGGGCCGCGTGGTTCCCTTCAAAATCTAAGGCAAAGGGGGCGGCGGCGTTCCCGTGGGCGCCGTCGGGGTCGGGTACACGAAGACCACCCGGGAAAAGCCCAGGGAAGCCAGGAAACGATACAGAAAGGCCTCCCCGTTTTTGCGGGCCAGGTCCAAAATGCCGTCCTCCAGGGCCGCTTCCCGCAGCGCCTGCTCCGCGGCCTTGCGGGCCTCTGTCTCCAGGTGGATGTCCCCCTTAGTGAGTAGCCCCTTGCGCCGGTCGTATACGTACGACTTCTGGTTGTCCAGGGCCACCAGGAAGATTTCCGGGGGCGGCAGGCGAAGGTACAGGGTGTCCTGTTCCACCCACACGTCCTCCGGTCCCACTTGGCTCAAATCCAGCCCCGCGACGACCACGCCGTGGGCTACGAACAGGAGCCGGTCCCCGAAGAGGGGGCCCCATATCCCCTGGTTTTCCTCCGCGGTGATGATTTTCTCCACCGTGTACTGGACCGTCTCCAGGCGGGCCAGGGGCTGGATTTGGCGCACGATGGTCACGGGGTCGGGCAGAATCGTGGGCGTGGGATGGAGCACCCGGGCCACTTCGGTGCTCAGCCCCTGCAGGGGCGCCAGTCGGGTGGCGGTTTCCTCCACCGAGCGGACCACCTGGTGCATGCTCCAGGCCAGAATGGCCAGCACGCCGAGGACGAGCACCCAGCCTTTGGCGTTGGACATGGTCCCTTTCCCTCCTTACACTCTTGCCTTCGGTCCCGGTTCCCGTTCCTCTGGGGCGTCAGGATAGGTCAGCACCACCTGCAGGCAAGTTTCGGGGTGCTGGTCGATTTGGCGGTACGCACCCGCGGCCCGGGTGATGGGGAAGCGGTGGGTTATCCAGCGGGCCGGTTGTATCTCGCTCAGCAGGCGCCAGGCCAGGGCGCTGCGGCGTTGCCGGTCCCAGCGTCCCCTTAGGGACGGGTCCAAGGTGCTGACCTGGCTCACCACAAGGCGAAGTCGGCCGCGGTGGAAGTGGGTTCCCAGGTGCAGGGTCACCGGCTTTGCGCC
>WFVP01000139.1 GCA_015491595.1 Anaerolineales bacterium | reverse complement strand
CATCGCTTACACAAAAAATGATACACAACCTCACTTCGTGGGGGAATGGGCATTATCACTGTGTGACCCCTCCATCGTTTCCCCAGGCGCAATGTGACATTTGTCATTTCCCGAGGCTTGCAGGCGGGGAAATGCGCCATTTGGCTCGTGACGGGGGTTTTCGGCCCCTCCTATGATGGGGGTGGAAGCCGGGCCATCGGCCTGGTCGACCACGACGAAGGAGGCGCCGTATGTTCAGGCGACAAGGACTCTGGATAGGGCTGCTGGGACTTTTGCTGGCGGGACTGAGCGCGTGCGCTGGCGCATCGGGCCGGGCGTACGCGCTGGCCCCGGTGGACGTGTTGCCGGAACAGGTGCGTCAGGCTCCGGTTCCGGTGCAGGAAGCTTACCGCTTCGCGGTGGCCAACCCGGAGGTGCTCACCCAACTGCCCTGTTATTGCGGTTGCGGCGCCATGGGGCACACTTCGAATTACGCGTGCTACGTCGCGGGGGAGAACCCGGACGGCACGTTGCGATTTGATGACCACGCCCTGGGGTGTTCCATTTGCGTGGACATCACCCAGGACGCCATGCGCATGCTCGATGAGGGAAAGACCCTGGACGAGATTCGCGCCTACGTAGATCGCACGTACAGCCGTTTCGGCCCGTCCAACATGGAGCAGTAAGCGATGCGAAATTTCGGGGAGTGGCGCTGGGGCATCGGTTTGGTGGTGGCGGTGCTGGTGTTGGGGCTGCCTGTTCCCCAACCTCAGGCCGAACCGCAGGAGAGGGTCTTTCGTGTCACCGCCCGGCAATTTGCCTTCGAGCCCGCGGTACTGCAGGTGAACCCGGGCGACCGGGTGGTCATCGAACTCCGGTCCTCGGACGTGGTTCACGGGCTGTACGTGGAGGGCTATGACGTGGAAGCCGTAGCCGAGCCGGGACAACCTGACCGCATCGTTTTCGTGGCCGACCGGCCGGGCACCTATCGCCTGCGATGTTCGGTGACTTGTGGGGACCTCCATCCCTTCATGGTGGGCAAGTTGCGGGTCGGTCGCAATCCCTGGTTGTGGAAGGGCGCAGCCCTGGCCCTGTGGGGAGTAACGCTGGCCCTGTTCGCGGCCCGGCCCCGCACCCGGGAGGGTGGGCGATGACGGCTCGTTTTGACGTTCTGCGCTATCCCTGGGTACGACGTTTGGTGGTCTCCCGATGGCCCCAGTACCTGGTCCGGGTGACGTTGCTGGCCCTGTTCCTCCTGGCTGTTCTGGCGGGATGGTTGGGTACCCCCGTGGGCAATCGGAATTTCGCCATCGTGGGGGTATGGATTGCCTGGTGGGCGGTGCTCATCCTGGTGGCCGTACCCTTCTTGGGGCGGGCCTGGTGCAGCGTGTGTCCTCTTCCTCTCCCGGGAGAGTGGTTGCAACAAGGGAGCCTGCTCGGTCCACGGGGACGTGGGGGGTGGAGTCTGGGACGCCGGTGGCCCCGACGCTGGCGTCATATCTGGTTGCAAAATGCAGGGTTCACGGCCCTGGCGCTGTTCAGCGCGGTCATCCTCACCCGACCCGGGGTAACGGCCTGGGTGTTGTTGGGTTTGGTCCTGTTGGCCGTGGGGGTCAGCCTGGTGTACGAGCGGCGGGCCTTCTGTCGTTACCTCTGCCCCGTGGGCGGCTTCATCGGCCTCTATGCGCAGGCCGCGCCTCTGGAACTCCGGGTCAAAGACCCGGCCGTGTGTGCGGCCCATACCGAGAAAGCCTGCTATACGGGCAACGAACAGGGCTTTGGCTGCCCGTGGGGCACGTTTCCCCTGGGGATGGTGCGCAACGATGTCTGCGGCCTGTGCTTCGAGTGCCTCCGGACGTGTACCTACGACAACCTGGCTTTGAACATACGCCCCCTGGGCGCGGATTTGGCCCAGCGCCGTGGGGCGAAGTTGGATGAAGCCTTCAAGGCCTTCATCCTGCTGGGCAGCGCCCTGACCTACGCCGCGGTGTTCTTGGGACCCTGGGGCGCCTTGAAGGACGCCGCCTACGACGTTGGCGCGCCCTCGTGGTGGGGCTATGCAGCCCTGTTGGTGGGCCTGTCCTGGGTCATCCTGCCCGGCCTGTTCGCTTTGGGGGTTTGGGCAGGCCGTCCCCGGCTCCCCTGGCGACGGGCCTTTACTGTTTTGGCCTACGCCCTGGTCCCTCTGGGCCTGGCCATGTGGGCAGCCTTCAGCCTGGCCTTTGTCGCGGCCAGTGTTGCGTACGTGTTGCCCGTGCTCTCCGACCCCTTTGGGTGGGGATGGGACCTTTTGGGAACGGCCGGCTGGGCCTGGCGACCGGTCTTGGACGGATGGCTTCCACTGCTCCAGGCGGGCTTGCTGGCCCTGGGGGCCTTGGGGAGCGTGCGAACGGCGCGAGGCATTGGGGAAACCTGGGGATGGCCGAGGGCCGTATATCCCGTGGCGGGTTACGTCGCGCTGATGACCGGAGGGATGCTGTGGCTGCTTCTGGGATGAAGCACTCCCACGCGCTGGCCCTGGCCACACTGGTGTTCCTGTTCACCGGTGTGGCTCTGGGTCCTGTGCGAAGGTGGTGGCGGAACCGGGAGGTGGTGGAAATCCGGGCCCGGATGCCCGAGCGGGGCGGGTTTTCCCCCAAGGCCCTCACCGTGCCCGCAGGGACGCCAGTTCGTCTGCGCCTGGTCTCCGACGACGTGGTGCATGGCTTCGCCATCGGCGGACAGGATGCGCCGGTGGTGGACCTGTATCCGGGCAAGCCCGTGGAGGTGACCCTGACCTTCGACCGTCCGGGAACGTACACCTTCTACTGCACCCGATGGTGCGGTCCCAACCACTGGCGGATGCGGGGCACCATCACGGTGGAGGGCCCCACGACGCCGGAGCCCTCGTCCCCGCCGCCCCTATACGTGCAGTTGGGCCTGGACATTGACGCGCCCCATGAGGCCACGGTGGTTCCCCAGGAGCGGCCTCGGGCGTTCCGAGGACAGCGGTGGGCCTCCCGCATTCCTCCAGAGCTGCAGACCGTGGAATACGTGAGGACCCATGCACCTGAGGAGGTTTGGTTGACCTTGCGCGCGCTTCCCGCGACTGCCGACCTGGACGACCAGCAGGTGTGGGACCTGGTGGCCTATCTGTGGAGGCAGGCCACCAGCCAAGGGGCTTTGACTGAGGGCGCGCGTCTGTACGCCCAACAGTGCGCAGCCTGTCACGGGGAGGCCGGCCAGGGCGACGGTCCATTTGCTCCCCAACATGTGACCATGCCCGATTTCACCGATCCGGCGTGGAGTTTTGGGGCCAGTCCGGCCTTGTGGCAGGGCAAGGTGTTGCGAGGAGGAATGGGGACGACCATGCCCTCGTGGGGCTTGATTTTCACCGAAGAGCAAACGTGGGCGGTGGTGGATTATCTCTGGACCTTCAGCATGGACCTGGAGCCGGGGTTCCCTGCGCCGGTGCCGTGACAAAGGATGTCCCGGGGGCCAAACCCAATTTCGAGGATAAGGAGTGGAGCCATGGGCAAGAAGAAACGGTTTTCGACCTCTCGACGCCGTCGACGAGAACGCCAGATGAAACAGCGGGCCCTGGTTTTCGCGGGTCTGGGAGTGGTGTTGCTGGTTCTGGGCGGGGTGTTGTCCCGCCGCGACGGGAAGATTAACGCGGCCCTGGAGGTTCACCCCGAGGACGTGGTTTACGGCGAGGAAATCTTCGCCGTGCACGAAATGGACGGTCCCCAGCTGGACCGCATTCCCTTCCTCCCGGAAGACGGACCCCAGCCGCGGGTCGCGCTGCCGGAAGCCTTTCACGACTTTGGAGAAGTGGGACCCACCGATGTGGTGGAATACACCTTTTACGTGGTGAACGTGGGCGATGCGCCGTTGACCATTTCCCGGGCCTACACCACCTGCGGATGCACTACGGCCCGGATTTCGGCCAAGGTCATCCCACCGGGAAAGGCCGCGGCGGTGACCGTCATCTTTGACGCCGGGTATCACGACGTGCGGGGTCAGACGGTGCGACGGGGCGTCATCATCGAGAACAACGACCCCCGCTGGCCTCAGGTGGAGTTCTGGATTCAGGCCACCGTGCGGCGGCAGTAGGTGGGTGGGGCGGATTACGGGTAAAGGAGGTGCGTCCATGACGATGGAAGGTGCCCGTGCACGCATGGTGGGATGGAAGCAAGGGCTGATTTTCCTGGCCCTGCTGGCCCTACTGGGCCTCATCGGCTGGCGGTTGACCAAGGTCCAGCGAGGGCCGATCTCAGAAGGCATGGCGCCGGATTTCACCCTGACCACCTTCGACGGTCAGGTCATTCGGTTGCGGGATTTGCGCGGGAAGGTGGTGGTCATCAATTTCTGGGCCTCCTGGTGCGTGACCTGCCGCGAGGAAGCGCCGTATCTGGAGGCTACCTGGCGGGCCTATAAGGACCGGGGCGTGGTGTTCATCGGGGTGGACTACGTGGATACGGAACCCAAGGCGCTGGCCTACATCGAGGAATTCGACATCACCTATCCCAACGGTCCTGATGTGGGGACCCGCATTGCCCAGGCTTATAACATCCAGGGTGTGCCGGAGACCTTCTTCGTGGCCAAGGACGGCACCTTACGGGGTGTGCACATTGGCCCCTTGCGTCCACCCCAGCTGGAGGAGAAGTTGGAGGAGTTGCTGGCCGAACCCTATCCGTGACGCTTTCCTTCCGGGCCGCGTCCGCGTCCGGGCCCGCTTTCCGGGTCCGGGCGCGGACCTCGTTTCCTGATGGGGCCTTCCCTTTGGGCAAGGGGCGGGCTGGTGGAGGTTGAGAATGACGAGGCGTGGAACAGGAGTGAGGATATGTTCGTCCAAAGACTGCTTCAGATGGCGAGGTCATCCTGGGTTTGGGTGTGGGTGGGCCTGGCGTTCCTGGCCGCCTGCGGCGGGCAACCGCGCATCGAGGTCGAAGTCGAACGGTTCGACATGGGGGACATGGTCAATGGCGCCGTGGTGACGCGTGAACTGGAAATTCGCAACACCGGTACGGCCGACCTGGTGATTCAGCAGGTGACCACCAGCTGTAGTTGCACCACGGCCGAGGTCGAGCCCATGGTGATTCCGCCTGGGGGAACAGGTCGTTTGCGCATCACCTTCGATTCGGGCGCCCATGGGCCGAGTCTGCAGGGCACCCTCATCCGGCAGGTGTTCCTGAGCACCAACGACCCGGAGCGGCCCGAAGTGGTGGTCGAGTTCTCGGCCAACGTGCTTGTTCCGGCGCCTGCCGAGGACTCGGGATGAATCCGCAAGGGAGGCGGCTCGCGCAGGTTCGAGCCGCTCCCTTGCGGTACGGGCGGCGTGGGAGCGCCGGACTATTCGCTCCCGCCCTTCTGGAAGCGGGCTTCCAGTTCCTCCATGGTCATCCCGGCCGCAGGGTGGAAGAGGGGTTGTCCGAACTTCTCCACGCCGAAGCGACCGATGCGTTCCTGAACCGCAGGGTCCACGAAGAAGGCGATGAGGGCTTTGCCTCCTTCGGCGTTGACATGAGGGTAGCGTTCGGGATTCACCCGCATGATATGGTAGATGTTCAGCAGGATGGGGTCGCCCTCAAAGAGGATGTTCAGATTGAGGGTGTCCTTCAAGGCCAGAAAGGTGCCCCGGTCGGTCAGGGCATAGGCGCCTTTCTCCGAGGCCACCCGCAAAGTGGCGCCCATCCCCTGGCCGGTTTCCAGATACCACGGGGCCCCTTCGGGGTTCAGACCCGCGGCCTTCCAGATGGCCCGCTCCTTCTTGTGGGTCCCCGAATCGTCCCCCCGAGAGGCGAAAAGGGCTTCGGCTTGGGCGATGCGGGTAAAGGCTTCGGCTACGGAAGCGGCCTCGCGAATCCCCGCGGGGTCTTCGGGTGGACCGACCACCACGAAGTCGTTGTACATCACCAGGGTGTAGT
>WFVP01000138.1 GCA_015491595.1 Anaerolineales bacterium | reverse complement strand
GGCGTAGTCCAGGTACAGATGGCGTTCCGGGAGATAGGGTGAGGGCCGGGGCCACTCTTGTCGGTAAAAGGGCACGGCGAACACCAGAAGGGCCAGGACACCCCAACCCCAGTGGTCCCATCGCAGGACCGCCCGCCACCGTCGCGACGACAAGAACCAGGCCTCCACCAGCACGGCCACAAAGATATGGGTGAACATCATCTGGCCCACCCAGTACCAGAACCGCTGGCCCATGTGGTTGATGTAATCGTAGTACAGGCCGTGGACCAGGGCGGCCAGCAGCCAGGGCCAGAGGACGCCTTGACTCAGGTAAGGCAACCAACGCCGTCGGGTCAAGAACAGGATTCCGCCCGCCAGGGCCAGGAAGGGACCGTACCCGACCATCAGGCGGCGAATGCGGTACATATTCTCGAACCAGGGATACTGCAACAGGAACGGCGCCACCCACCCTTCGTACAGGCGGGTCAGGGGAAGCAGGGCGTAGGCCCAGGGCCCTTCCTTGATGCGCGGGTCCAGGAGGCTTTTAATGCCCCGCCAGAAGAAGTTCCCCCCAAAGGGCACGCCGTAGGGCGTGGGGCCCAGGGTCCCCCACCAGTGCTTCACTCGGGCGCTCACGGGAATCAAACTGCCCACGTACAGGGCATTCCAGGCCAAATATGCACCACCCAGCACCAAACCAGGTCCCAGAACGGGCACCAAAAAACGGGCCACTCGGGCCATCCCCTTACGCCAAGACGGCCCTCGGAAGGAAAGGCCGGCCTCCCGGGCGGCGTGGAAGAGCCACCACAAGCCGAAGCCTGCGGCGTAGAACACATTGTCCAAGCGGGCGAGAAAGGCAAAGGCCATGGCCCATCCCAGTTGGCGCAAACGGCGGGGCCGGGTGTACCCCCTTTCCGCGTGCATGGCTACGATTACCGCCCAGAGAACGGCCAAGGAAAGGGCGTTCAAGGGGGATTCCATGGCCCCTACTGCCACGAACTTCCAGGGGCCCAAGCCCATGCTCCACGACGCACCCAGCGCCAGAGCCACCCAGGGGGAGAGGAAGCGCCGCGCGGCGCGATAGAGCACCCAACCCGTCAGGCCATGGAGCACGCCCACGACCACAATGAGCACTCGAAAGGGCACCAGTTCGCCCAGAGGGGCCAGGGCGAAAACGGGCAGGCAGACCAACAGCCACAAGGGCTGAAAACCGTTGGTGGGGCCAAACCCATCAAACGTCACCCCCCGACCTTCCAGCACGTTGCGGGCGATGGCGAAGTAGTAGAAGGCATCGTCCGTCCAGAACCAGGTCAGCACCCGATAGCCATCGGCCAGGGCCCAGGCCAGGTGCATGACCAGGGCTCCCAAGAAAATCAACCCACCCCAGCCTTCACCCCCGGGTCGAAACCATCGACGCCAAGAAGAATCCCGTGTGCTTTGCCTGCCGGACATGGTGCTTCCTATATGATAAAGGCTCATGTTACGATAAGACGACCAACGCGCCCCGCCATTATACCCAACTCGCGCTCTGTCAGGTGAAGAAGAAGATAATGTGAGCCGCGGCTTCCGCCGCTGTCTTTTTCCTGCTTCAAGAAACCGGCCATGCGCCAGGCTATGGTAAGATGAGATTACCCCCTACTCCCGGGAGGAGCACCATGCAGGTATGGCGCATCAACACCCGTACCCAAGAGTGGACTCGGGAGCCGGTTCCATCCACCTGGGAAAAACTGGGTGGTCGCGGTTTGGTCGCCCGCATTTTGCTGGACCGCATGAACCCTCAGGCCCACCCTTTGGGTCCGGGCAACTTGCTCATTCTGGCTCCGGGTCTGTTGGTGGGCCATCGTCTTTCCAGTTGTGACCGCATTTCCTTTGGCGGCAAAAGCCCTTTGACCTGGGGTGTAAAGGAATCTAATGCCGGGGGACGCACCGGATGGGCGCTGGCGGCCCTGGGTATCAAGGCTCTCATCCTGGAGGACCAGCCCTCGGAACCGGGATGGTGGGTCCTCCATCTTTCCCGCCAGGGAGTGCGCTTCGACCCGGCCGACGACCTGGTGGGCCTGGAGGCCCAACCTGCGGCAGACCGCCTCATGGCCCGCTACGGAGACCACATTGCCCTGGCCGTCATCGGTCCGGCCGGTGAACGCCTGTGGCCCACCGCGGGCATTCAGAACCTGGACCAGGATGGGGTGGCGTCCCGCATCGCGGCCCGGGGAGGGCTGGGTGCGGTCATGGGCAGCAAACGGGTGAAGGCCATCGTCATTGACCCGGAAGGCGCGGAGATGCCTCCTCTCGCCGACCCCACCGCCTTCCGCCAGGCCCGCAAGACCTACACCCAGGCCCTCATGGCCCATCCTCAAACCCGAACCTATGCCGACTACGGCACCGCGGCCATGGTGCTCTTCTGCAACCGGCTGGGCGGCCTGCCCACGCGCAACTTCTCTTCCGGGCAGTTCGAAGCCGCGGAGGCCATTTCAGGCGAGCGTCTGCGGGAACTTCTCCTGGCCCGCCCCAAGGCCGAACCTTCCCACGCGTGCATGGCGGGCTGCGCCATCCGATGCTCCAACGTGATGACCGACTCGGCCGGCCGTTTGCTCGTCTCTCCCCTGGAGTACGAAACCATCGCCATGATGGGCTCCAACCTGGGCCTGGATGACCTGGACGCCATCGCGCAGTTGAACGCGGTGGCCAACCAGTTGGGCGTGGATACCATTGAAATCGGCGTCACCCTGGGGGTGGCCGCGGAAGGCGGGCTGTGGTCCTTCGGCGAGGCGCGCGAAGCCCAGCGCCTGATGGACGAGATGCGTCGTGGAACCCTGGTGGGCCGGCTCTTGGGCCAGGGCGCGGTCACCGTGGGCCGGGTGTTGGGTGTCCAGCGGGTACCCGCGGTCAAGGGCCAGAGCATGCCCGCCTACGACCCCCGGGCCATCAAGGGTACCGGGGTGACCTATGCCACCTCCCCCCAGGGCGCGGACCACACGGCCGGGAACACCATTCGGGCCAAAGTGGACCACCTGGACCCCAAAGTCCAGGCCGCGCTTTCCAAAAAGGCGCAAATCGCCATGGCGGCCTACGATACCCTGGGCGTCTGCATCTTCGCGGGGTTCGGGTTCGCCAAAGTACCGGAGACCATCCCGGCCTTGTTGCAAGCCCGTTATGGATGGAACGTCCCCGAGGACGTCTTCCAGCGTTTGGGTCGGGAAACCCTGCGCCTGGAGCGAGCCTTCAACCGGGCGGCCGGTTTCACCCCTGCCCACGACCGTATCCCGGAATGGATGACCCGGGAGCCCCTGCCGCCTTTGGGCGCGGTGTTCGACGTGCCCGAAGAAGACCTGGACACCCTTTTCGACGACCTGGAGCCGGAGCCGTGGTAAACCTTCGAAAGCGCGCGTCCAGGGACCTCTGGAAGGGACTGCTGTGGGTAGGCTTCGGCCTGGGCGTGGCGGGATGGGGGCTGATGGCCGTTTTGATTGCCTGGGTGTATCCGGTGCTATGGGCCCGGTGGTTGTTCTTCGCCGGACTCATCATGGGGGTGGCGGGCCCGGCCCTATGGGGATTGCTCTTCCTTCATGCGTTGCGTTATCCCGAAGGTCTGCGGGTTCTCCCCGGTACCCTGGTGCGCCAAAGCCTGGAAATCGGGGCCCTGGCCGCCTTCCTCGTCTGGCTCCAATGGGGACGGTTGCTCACCCTGCCTTTGGCGGCCATCGGTTATCTCGTTTTCCTGGCCCTGGAAGGCACGTTGAGTGCCTGGGCTGCGCCGGCCCAGGAGGAATGAATCCAACGACCCTCCATCTTTCGTCCGAACCCCAGTCAATCCATGCGCTTTCGGGCCAGGGTTTTTTCACGTTCTTACAAAACCAGGCCTTTTCAAGGTGATTTGCCACGTGACGCGCAGGCCTCCTCGGGCTCAGGACCGCAGGGAGAAAAATACATTTGTGTGGGGCGGCTTCGCCGCCCCACACAAATTCTTTCTTCCTTATGGTCCTGAGCCCGGTTCGATCTAAGC
>WFVP01000137.1 GCA_015491595.1 Anaerolineales bacterium | reverse complement strand
GCCTGGCTCTCGGCCTATGCCCACCACCCGACCTGGGAGGAAGTCCAACAACCCCTGAATGCGCACGACCTCATCGAACGGCTGGCCTGGCAAATGGGCTGGTCTCAGCTTGCGCGACGTCCACCCCCGCAACGCATTGTGGAACTCCGCATCCAATTGGCTCAGGGAACCTATCTTGTGGTGTGGGATGACCTTCTGCCCGCCACCATATATCAACTGATTTCCCTGCTTCCTCCTCCTTCCGCCCAAACCCGGTTTCTCATCACGACCCGGTATCGTCTGCCTCACCCTATAGGTGCCCACCTTCCCCTCAAAGAACTGAAACGAAAGCCCGCCCTGGCCCTGTTACGATATGAGGCCCGCCAGCGGGGACTGCCGCGCCTCTCTTCCCAGGTGTTGGAGATGATTTACGCTCGCCTGGGTGGCAATCCCCTGGCCCTGAAGCTGGCCGTCGCCCATCTGGCCTTCTTTCCGGTGAACAAAGTATGCGAACACCTGCGCGACCTCCCCCGATTGGTCGACGAAAAATTGTTCGCCCACATCTACCACCCCTTGGTGGAGCAGCTTCCCGAGCACGCGTTCGCCGTATTGCAAGCCATGCCGTACTTTGCCCCCGAAGGGGCCACCTATCAAGACCTGCAAGACGTGACCCGGTTACCGCATACGGCCCTGGATGACGCACTGTACCGATTGGTGTACATGGGCCTTTTGGATTTCGACCCCCGACCCCCACCCCGGTATGTGGTACACCGGTTGACTTACACGTATCTTGCTGAAATTCCAACCCCGGGCTCGAACCATGGGTGAAGCAGATCCTCCATTGGCTCGCTCTTTTTCTGTTCGTCCCCTGCTGGACGCATGGCGACGGCGGCTACAGCAACACGCCAAGGATCTGACCTTCCTGACCCAGTACCAAGCCCATATCCGTCAGGCGCTCTTGCTCGCCGCCCGCCAACGCCGGGAGCCTGAGGCATTATGGCAGGTGATTCAGGCCGCCCATGGACCCTTTATGCACGCCGGATGGGTGCATACATGGGCACGCACCCTCCAAAAGGTGGTCGAACTCTGGCCTCAACTGGGAGAACGGTATCCCTTGTTGATGGATTACCTGGCCTCGGCCTGGTGCGCGGCTGGACAGTGGGCCCAGGCGCAGGCGGCGCTGCAGCAATACGGCACCCTCCGCCATGTCTTCCATGAAGGCCCCGTGCTTCTATTACAACAGGCCGCCCTGCTTTGGAACCAGGGGCATTGGGAGACGGCGTACCGAACGGCCCTCCACGTTTGGCATCATCTCGGCCCGGAATCCGATGCGCTGATGCGGGTGAAGACGGCCCGTTTGCTCCTGCTCGCATCCTGGCGTCTGCATCGCCTGACCACGGCCCGCATGTGGGGACAGCAGGCCCTGGAACAGTGCCCCAAAGACCAACCGAAACAATTGGGACTGACGCACTACTTCCTGTTTTTGATTGCCTGGAGCGAACAGAAGGCCGAGGCCGAACCCCATCTGGAGCAGGCCATACGGTACTTGCGGGCCGCGGAAGACCACCTCAACCTGGCCCACGTGTTGGCCGATGGTACCGAACTGTGGATGGCCCAGGGGGACCTGACCCGGGCGGAAGACGCCCTGTACCAATCCTACGACTTATGGCGGGAGATGGAAGCACCCGCGGGGCTGGCCGATTACTACCGACATGCTGCCCGAGTGGCATGGCGCCTCGGGCGCCACCAGCAAGCCCGAGAGTACGCGGATTATGCCCTGTACTTGTGGCAACGCCTGGAGCACCCTGCAGAAGTCCGTCGCTGCCAGCGCCTTTTGGAACGCATGTCCTCGCTTAGCGGAAGTCGGTAATACCCATGGCGCATCTGCAGAACGTGTGCCCATCACTCGAATCGGGAAAAAGAAAATTGATGGGGCGGCCATGCCGCCCCATCAATTTTCTTTGCACGGCTACGGAATGCAATAGTACACCGGCAAATCGGGTTGTTGCTGTTTGGTCTTGTTCCCCAGGTTGTCGGCGGCAATGATGAAGTACTGCACCACACCCGGAGTGGAACCCTTCACCGGCGGGTTCAGACTGTCCGCCAAGGCATCGGCATCCAATACCACTTTGTACTCCCCGGTGCCAATAATCAACACGAAGTACAACGTACGCCACTCACCCACACGCTGTCCATGGACCACACGGTAGCGCAACCGCACCCAGTCCACACCCGAAGGGTCGGTCACCTGGGCAAGTATGGTGACCTTATTCGGGACACAACCCTCAGGCCATTTGATGGAATCGGCCGAACGGGTGGCCTGAATCACCGGGCCCTGAGTGTCACCCTGGACAATCTGGAGCGTTCGACGGCGCTCGTTGTTATTCTCGTTGCTCTCCACAACCTCTCGACCGGCATCCACGATGGCCACGGTCACGGCTTCTCCGGGGTTGCGATAATTGTTTTCCTTGGGATAGATGCACTGCAGGGTCTTGCTCTGTCCGGGAGCCAGACCGGACACCGTCCATGCACACGCCGAGGCGTGGGCCAGGGGGTCCGGCAACCAGCTGACGCCGAACGTCCCTGCCGGGGCATTCCCTTGATTGCGAACGGTCACGAAGACTTGCAAATCCTGCCCGATGACCATGGGATCGGGCTGATAGCGGAGTTCGGTGACCACCAGGTCAGGGAGCGCGACCGGAGTAGGCTCGGGGACCACAATCTCCACATAAAAGGGGTCGCCCTCTTCCCCCAGGCCAAACACCTGCCCGTCAGCACTGCGCAATTTGAAGTTTCCTCGATATGTCCCGGGGTCCTGAGGTGCCGTCAACGTGACGGAAACATCCACCGTCTGACCCGGTAGCACCGTAGCGGGCAGAGGGACGAAGGCCGGCGCCTGCATCCGATCCCCCGAATCGAAGACCACGCCGAACCCTGCTTCCCAGGGGCAGGAGCCCACGTTCTTCAAACGCCAGGTTTTGGTGAAACGTTCTCCGGGGGACATTTTCGTTCCGTCGGGCACCGTGACGTCAGCCACAAACTTGGCCCGCAAGCAGGGCAGAAGGGTAGGGGTGATGGTCGGCGTGACCCCAGGGGTGGGCGACACCAGGGTGGGGAGGGATAGAGGTGTGGGCGTAATCCAGGCCATTCCCAGGCGTTGCATGGGAGGCTTTTGGATGGCCTGGGGCTCAACCGCGTGGACCCGGATAATCCGACTCACGGCCAGCCCGCCGTCCACCGTGGCCTCCGCCCGCACCCCATATTGGCCCGGGACCGGAGGCGTCCAGACCACCTCGGCGACATAATACCTGCTGTAGCGCCGCTCAAAATAGAGGGGAATCTCGAACGACGAATCCCCCGGCCCCCCAATGCTCACCTTACCGTCCGTGGGCATGACGTCCTCTTCCGACTGCACATGGACAGCGACTTCCACCACCTGACCCACGTAGACGGTAACGTCATCCCCCGGGGGAGATACGATGCGCAGGGCGCCGAGGGGTGCCATTTTGACGTTGTGGATGTTCGGACCACAGCCCACAAGCAACCACAACACCCCACTTACGAACAGCGATAACCATGCTTTCCCACCACGCATGGATGACCCTCCTCACGGACACTCTGCATCCGGGCAGAGTTGATAGTGCAACCAGAAGAGGAAATCCTCCTCACCCCCTTGCGATGGCACCCGGTACGAAGTCAGGGCACGGGGGAGTTGGTTCCAGAGATGAATCTGGGTGACCGTACCCAAATCCACCGCACCCTCGCTGACGTCTCGCCATCCCCAGCACATCATTTCCAGCGTGAGCGTGCCCCCTTCCAGGGCATCTGCCGGCAGAAGCAGGGCAAGGTTCTGAACAGGCCACTCCTGCCCCTGAGGAGATTCCAGGGGAACGCCGCGCCACTCGGGGTCGACTTCCGGGATACGTCCTACACAATCCAGATAGACCCACTGGGCATTGGTTTCCACCATTTCCACCTTGATCCCCACCTGGGATAAAGGCTCCCCTGCAGGCGCCTCTTCTTCCCCGGCGGGCATAGGTTGGCGGACAAAGGGGCACAACCAGTCGGGAAGGCCGGGCGAACAGAGGTCCACCGGGGGCTTGTCATCCCACGGGCAGCCCTGGAAGAGGGGCGGGCCGGGCCGGTCTGGACACATGTCCCCACCATCGGGAACACCGTCGTGGTCTCGGTCCCGATCCAGATTGCAAACCGCCGGCGCGAACTGGCACAGGACAGGCAGTTGGTCCAGAACGCCCTGGTTCCCAAAGTCGATGACCCAGGGAGGACATCCCTGGTCATCCGGTGAACCCGGCATCTCCGGGCAGGCATCCTGCTCATTGGGGATTCCGTCCCCGTCGTTGTCCGTTAGAGGGCAGCCCCCATTCTCCTGTGGGCCGGGCAAATCGGGACAGTTATCCTCATCGTCGGGGACGCCGTCGCCGTCGCCATCGGGATGAGGACAACCGTCGCTTCCCGGGGGCCCGGCCTGGTCGGGACACGCATCCTGGTCATCGGGGACGCCGTCGCCGTCGGTATCTTCCCAGGGACATCCCGCGTTCTCCGGCGCACCGGGCTGGTCGGGGCAGGCATCCTCGGTATCGACCACCCCATCACCATCCCCATCCTCCTCGGAAGACGCGGGACAACCCCCGTTCTCCGGCGGTCCGGGGTCCTCAGGACAGGCGTCGCTTTCATCGTCAATCCCGTCGCCGTCGGTATCCACCATAGGACAGCCATTGTTCCCCGGCGCTCCGGGGTCCTCCGGGCAGGCATCCTGCTCATTGGGAACGCCGTCGCCGTCCTCGTCGGGGGCCGGTGGACATCCGCCTTCCGGTGCGAAGGTCTCAGGACAGGCGTCGTCCACGTCGGGCACGCCATCCCCATCGGCATCTGGGGGCAGGGGGCATCCCTGGGTGTTCACCGGTCCCGCCGCTTCCGGACAGGCATCGTCCGCGTCCGGGATGCCGTCCCCGTCGCCATCGCCCGCCGTCACCGCGGGGCAACCGTCATGTTCCACCGGGCCGGCCTGCTCCGGACAGGCGTCCAGGGCATCTGTCACGCCGTCGCCGTCCTGGTCCGGCCCCACCTCGGGGCACCCCGCCTCTTGCAGGACGCCGGGCTCCTGAGGACAGGCATCCCGGTCATCGGGCACACCATCCCCATCCGCATCGGACCCCCCGCCGGGACCGAGCACTTCCACGGAACGAAAGGCCGCGGCCACCCCGTGCTGCGTGTCCACGGCCTGTACCACCAGGGTATGCGCGCCCGGTTCTTCCGGCATCCAATCCCAAGTCCCCGTTAGCGGATTGGCCGGCCCCGGCTGCTCGCCCACCAACCGGCCGTCCACCCAGAACAACAATCGGGCCACCTGAGAATCAGGAGCGCGGGCTTGTGCGATGGCCTGTACCGGGAGGGTCTCCTTCACCCGAGCCATTTGGCCGGGAGCCGGTGCCTGGATGTCCACCTGCGGGGGTGTTCGTTGCCGGTCTGAAGCGGGCCGGAAAAGGGCCCACGCGACCCCCGAGCCGGTACAGACGAACAGCAAGAAGACCAGCGCACACCCAACAAGCCCAATCTGATGTGACCTGGACCAACCCCGAGGGTTTTTCATGACCTTGCTCCTCCGCTACCAGGGCATAGGCGGAACAACCTCATTCTATGGAGGCGAAAAAGGGGCCGACCTACAGGTTTCCTATACGCAACCTATAGGTGAACTGCATCGAGGTTCACCGTCCACATGGAAGAAGGGGAAATAAATTGATGCAGCAGCGGCTTCGCCGCCGCTGCATCAATTTATCTTTCTTCCCGCGGTCCCGTGTCCGGTCAGAACTACGCGAGATATGCCGAAGATAACTTCAGTCTTGAATCTCGCAAGATATGGGTATGTGACAGGGTTATAATAAGTGACTCCAGACCGCGACTACCGAACTTCCAGGAGTAGAGGCATGTCCATGACGAACATTCCCCTCATCCCCTTAGAACGCTTCTTCGCCCATCCGGAATACGCCAACGTGCGCATCTCCCCTGACGGGCGCTTTCTGGCCTTCCAGCGTCCCTGGGAGGGCGTGCTCAACCTGTGGGTACAGGACCTGGAAACGGGCGAAACCCGCCGGGTGACGTCGGACCGTGGCCGGGGCATCCAGGCCTTCACCTGGGCCTACAACGGCGACCTGCTCTACATCCAGGACAAGGACGGCGACGAGAACTGGCGGGTGTATGCCCTGTCCCCCAAAGGCGGTGAGCCCCGGTTGCTCACTCCAGGGGAAGGTGTGCAGGCCCGTTTCGTCCGGTTGCACCCCAATCATCCCGATGAGGTCCTGCTGGCCCTCAACGACCGGGACCCCGCATTGCACGACGTGTACCGCGTGCATCTGCCTACGGGTCAGCGGGAGCGAGTGCTGCAAAACGACATCGGGGCCATCCACTTCGTCGCGGACGAAGCCCTGCGGGTACGGGTGGCCCAGCGCATGACCGATGACGGCGGTGGGGAGTTGCTGCTTTGGGACGGCGAAGTCTGGCACCCCTTCTACCGCTGGGGTCTGGAAGACGTGTTCGTGGAACCCGTGGAACTCCGGGGGAACACCCTGTACCTGTTCAGCAGCGTGAACCAGGAAACCTCGTCCCTGCGGGCCTACGACCTGAACACAGGGCACGAGCAGGTACTGGCCACCGACCCGGAGTACGACATGGGCATGGGCGACCCGACCCTGGGTTCGGCTTTCCTCTTCCACCCACGCGCGGCCCGGCCTGAAGCCGTCGCCGTGTACCGGGAGAAGCAGGAGTGGGTGGTGCTGGACCCGGCTCTGGAGGCCGACTTCGACCGCCTGGCCCAGGTCGAATCCGGACGACAGTTCGGCGTGTTCAGCCGGGACCTGGCCAACCGCCGCTGGATTGTGGTCTACGACGGCGACCGCCAGTCCCTGCACTACTACCTGTACGACCGGGAGACGGGCGAGGCCCGTTTGCTCTTCATCTCCCGACCGGAAATCGAGCAGTACCCCCTGGCCGAGCGCAAACCCGTGCGCATTCCCGCCCGGGACGGGCTCACCCTGCACGGCTACCTCACCCTGCCTCCCGGCGTGGAACCCAGGAACCTGCCCGCGGTCATTTACCCCCACGGCGGCCCCTGGTCCCGGGACCTTTGGGGCTGGGAACCCATCGCCCAGTGGCTGGCCAACCGGGGCTACGCGGTGCTCCAGGTGAACTTCCGGGGTTCGGTGGGCTACGGCAAGGCCTTCCTCAATGCGGGGAACAAGCAGTGGGGGCGCAAGATGCAGGACGACCTGACCGACGCGGCCCGGTGGCTGGTGGAACAGGGCATCGCGGACCCCAGGCGCATCGGCATCATGGGCGGGTCCTATGGCGGATACGCCACCCTCGCAGGGCTGACCTTTACGCCCGACCTATATGCCTGTGGCGTGGACATCGTGGGTCCTTCCAACCTGTTCACCCTGCTGGAAAGCATCCCGCCCTACTGGAAGCCCCTGGTCGCCATCTTCCACAACCGCATGGGGCATCCCGAAAAGGACGCAGACCTGCTGCGCGCGGTCTCGCCCCTGTTCCACGTCGAAAACATTCGCGCGCCCTTGCTCATCGGTCAGGGCGCCAACGACCCTCGGGTGAAGCGCCAGGAAAGCCTGCAAATCGTGGAGGCTTTGCGGAAAGCGGGCAAAGAGGTGGAGTACGTGGAGTACCCCGACGAGGGCCACGGCTTCTTCAAGCCCGAAAACCGCCTGGACTTCTTCCGTCGCGCGGAGCGCTTCCTGGCCAAGCACCTGGGTGGACGGGCCGAGGCATAGGCCCCGCAGGGTAGAAAGCGAGCAAATACTTGCAGCACGTAGCAGGTTACCTCACGGATATCTATTCTGGGCTGGGTCCACAAGGGCAAATTCAAGCCGCGAGACTTTCGCTTTACCCTACCCACTCCCGGCAGCAATGGAGGCCTCTCCATGACCCTGTTCCCTATCTCCCCCCGCTTTCTGGCCACGCTGTACCGTTTCAACGATGTGCAGTGGGACCCGGAGGGTCGCGTTTTGTTCTGGTCGGAAAGCCGGGGCAAGCAGACCCTGCTTCGACGTTGGGAAGGGCAGGCTCCCCAAGACCTCTTCCGGGACCTGAGCCTGCGGCCCGGTGTGGGCTACGGCGGCGGTGACTTCGGCACGGGGCCTGGGTTCGTGGTTTTCGTGGCCAACGGGCGCCTGTACCGCCAGGACCTGCCTCATGGCCTGCCCCGGCCTATCACACCGGCCTTCGGCGGTTTTGCTTCGCCCACGGTGTCCCCCGATGGCCGTTGGGTGCTCTTCGTGCATACCTATGAAGACGTGGACGTCCTGGCCAGCGTGCCCGCGGACGGCTCCCAATGGCCGCGCATCCTGGCGCGAGGCGCGGATTTCTACATGCAGCCGGCCTGGCACCCCTCGATGGATTACGTGGCCTGGGTGGAATGGGATTTCCCCCAGATGCCCTGGGACGGTACCCGCCTGATGCTGGCCCGCTGGGACCATGGACAATTCACCCATGTGCAGCACCTGGCCGGAGACGAAGACACCCCAGTCTTCCAGCCCGCGTTTTCCCCCGACGGCCGCTACCTGGCCTACCTGGTGCAGGAAGACAACCTGGACACCCTCTATCTTTATGACCTGAGCACAGGCGCTCGACGTCCGCTGGTGACCGACCGGGTCATGTTGCCCCCCGCCTGGGTGCAGGGCCTGCGGGCCTTCACCTGGCTGGATGCCGAAACCCTGGTCGTGCTGGAAAACCGCCGGGGGTGGACCCGGGTCCTGGTAGTCAACCTGGAGGGCGCGGTGCGGGAAATGGACCCAGCGCCTTACACGTGGTTGCGACAACCGGCGGGTGCCGGGGACGGCCAGCGCGTGGCCTTCCTGGCCTCTTCCCCGCGGATACCCGAACGGGTGGTGGTCTGGGAACCGACACATCCCGCGTCCGAGGACGCCTTCACCGTGGTGGCCCGTTCGTCCTCCGAACATCTGCCGCCCCAGGTTCTTCCCGAGCCCAGGCCCATCACCTGGGTCAACGAAGAGGGCGCCTCGGTTCATGCCCTGTACTATCCGCCCACCGGAGCCCGAACGGAAGGCCCTCCGCCAGCCATTGTCTCGGTACACGGTGGGCCTACGTCCCAACGGGTGGCCAACTTCAACGCCCAGGCTGCGTTCTTCACCAGCCGGGGATATGCCTATGTGGAACTGAACTACCGAGGCTCCACCGGATATGGTCGCGATTACATGCTCGCGCTACGCGGTCGGTGGGGGGAGGTGGATGTGAACGACGCGGTGAGCCTGGCCCATTACCTGACCCGGGAAGGCCTGGCCGATGGCCGTCGTCTGGCCATCATGGGGGGCAGTGCGGGAGGCTACACCGTGCTCAACACCCTTATCCGCCATCCGGATGTCTTCCGGGTGGGCATTGCCCTGTATCCCGTGACAGACCTCTTTGCCCTGGACCGTGAAACCCACAAGTTCGAACGCCGCTATACCGCCCATCTGGTGGGTCCCCTGCCCGAAGCCGCGGCCAGATACCGGGCCTGGTCCCCCCTGTACCACGCGGAACGCCTCCGCACGCCCATCGCCCTGTTCCAAGGGAGCGAGGATAAAGTGGTTCCCCCAAATCAGACCGAAAGGCTGGTCGAGGCCCTGCGTCGGAACAGGGTTCCCCATATCTTCCGCCTCTATGAGGGCGAAGGCCACGGCTTCCGAAAACCCGCAACCCTGGAGGACCTGTACACCACCATCCTCCACTTCTTGGAAGAGCATCTGCTTTGACGAAGGGATTAGGGGAGGGCGGTGCCCTCCCCTACCCTTTGGGGCGTGCGTATGGGTCTTTGTGACTCCGGGATCGCGAGGAAAAAGCAAACAAGCAGCGGTTCCACGCTGCTTGTTTGCTTTCTTCTCTTGTATAATCCTTGTGCGTCGTCTTGGAAAACCGGAGAGGCACTGGCAGGATGAAGGTCTATCTGGACACCGTTGGGTGTCGTCTGAACCAGAGCGAAATCGAGGCCATGGCCCGGCAGTTTCGGGCCGCGGGTCATACCCTGGTGGCTTCCCCCAGGGAGGCCGACCTGGTGGTGGTGAACACCTGCGCGGTCACCCAAAAGGCCGTGGCCGACTCCCGGAAACTCATCCGCCGGGTGGCTCGCGCGGGCGCCGGAGCCATCGCGGTCACCGGGTGCTGGGTCAGCCTGGACCCCCAAAGCGCGCGTGCGTTACCCGGGGTGCGATGGGTGGTCCCTAATCTGGAGAAGGACCGTCTCGTGGCCACGGTCTTGAATCTGCCGCAGGAAACCTTCGACCTGGAACCCGTGGAGCGCACACCCCTACCCGGTCTTCGATTACGCACCCGGGCGTTCATCAAAGTCCAGGACGGCTGCGACCTGCGCTGTACCTTCTGCATCACCACTGTGGCCCGAGGCCCTTCCCGCAGCCGCCCCGTCGAGGACGTGGTCCGGGACGTCAAGGCGGCGCTTCAGGGCGGCGCGCAGGAAATCGTGCTCACGGGTGTACACCTGGGAGCCTGGGGGAAGGACTTCGACCCACCAATGCACCTCAAGGACCTGGTGGCCATCCTCTTACGGCGGCTGCCCATCCCTCGACTGCGCCTTTCCTCCCTGGAACCCTGGGACCTGCCCGAGGACTTCTTCGAACTCTGGGAGGACCCCCGCCTGTGCCGCCACCTGCACCTCCCTTTGCAATCGGGGAGCGCCTCGGTGCTCCGGCGTATGGCTCGACGGACCACCCCGGAATCCTATGCCCGCCTGGTGGAAACGGCCCGGCGTTTCATCCCCGATGTGGCCATCACCACGGACATCATCGTAGGCTTCCCCGGCGAAACGGAAGCCGAGTTCGAAGAGAGCCTGGCCTTCGTGCGGGCCATGGACTTCGCCGGCGGACACGTCTTCACCTATTCGGAACGGCCGGGCACCGCGGCCGCGCGCATGCCCCATCCCGTCCCCCACCGAGTCCGGAAGGAGCGTAATGCCCGTATGCGCGCAGTGCTGGAGGAAAGCGCGGCCCGCTACCGCCGCCGCTTCTTGGGCCGCACCCTCACGGTCCTGTGGGAGGCTGCGAGCACCCTGGGACCCCAGGGATGGACCCTCACCGGCCTGACGGACAATTACCTGCGGGTTCAGGCCCTGGCCCCAGAGAACCTGTGGAACCGCCTCACCCCGGTGCGCCTGCTCCGGGAAAACGGCCATGATACCCTCATCGGCGAAATCCTCCCCACCACCGACCAACGATCGACGGACGACGACCTACGAACTCCATAAGGTAGGAGGTGCACCATGGCCCGTGACCCCAACTGCGTCTTCTGCAAAATCGTCGCCGGCGAGATTCCTGCCAAGAAGGTCTACGAGGACGACCTGGTCGTCGCCTTCCACGACATCAACCCCCGCACCCCCGTGCACATCCTCATCGTGCCCAAAGAGCACATCGTGTCGGCCAACGACGCCACGGAAGCCCACCGGGACGCACTGGGCCAGCTCTTCATCGCTGCCCGCCAGGTGGCGGAGAGCACCGGTGTGGCCAAGACGGGCTACCGGCTCCTGGTGAACAACGGCCCTCACGCAGGGCAAGAGGTCATGCACCTGCACATGCACCTCTTCGGCGGGCAACCCCTGGGCCCCATGGTGATGCCGCGCTAACATCCCACGATATAGGCCGTGTGCCCTTCGCGGTCCGCGGTGCACCGTTCGCGTTTTTGTCCTGTTTTCGCTTCCTCCTGCACGTCTCCAAAAGCGCCCAGGAACGAAGGTTTCCGGCTTACTATCGAAAGTGTGCAGGAGCACGAACTGGCGGGGGTATCCTTTATGGAGGTGAGACTTGGTGAGGCGGG
>WFVP01000136.1 GCA_015491595.1 Anaerolineales bacterium | reverse complement strand
TCCCCGCACCGTGTGCCTTTGGGCCGGGGCGAGGGGGTTCAGGCCTCCTTCTCGGTCTTCTTCGCGGCCTCCACGATGGCCGGCCCCTTGCCGGGGTGCTCCTTGTGGGAGCCGTCACAGAAGGGGAAGTTCTTGGACTGGTAGCACCGGCAGAGGGCGACCTTCTCGCCCGGCTGCAAAGTCACGATGGTGAGGACATCCTGAGCTTTGACCTCAGGCATGGGGCACCTCCTGCGTTTAAGAGGATTGGGTGGGTACGGTGGCTTCCCGCCAGCGGCGGGCCCAGGCGGCCAGGGCGTCCAGGAGGGGCAGCAGCTCTTCCCCTTTGTCCGTCAATCGGTACACGGTGCGGGGAGGGCGCTGGGGAAGCACCTCCCGTTGCACGATACCTTCCCGTTCCAGAAATTTCAGCCGTTCCGAAAGCAGGGTGGGGTTGATGTTGCCCAGGCGCTGTTGGAGTTCCCGAAACCCGCAAGGTTCCCGTAAATGATGGATGATTTGCAAGACCCATTTCCGCCCCAGCACCCGAGCCATCTCGGCCACCGGACAGGGTTCTCCCGTACCCATGCTACACTCCTTGTATCTGCTACGCCAATTATAGCGACTCTGGATTAGAGGTCAATCCAGGCTATTTGGCGGGTTTTCGTGTCCAGAATCACGAAACGGCTTTGGCCGGTCAGGCCGCCGAAGAGTTCGCCGGGGTTGAGGAGGAGGGTGGAGCCGATGCGTTCCTCGTGGGCCTGATGGTTGTGTCCGTAGCACACCAGGTCGTACTTTCCGCTGGCTGCCAGCGGGCGGGCGATTTCGGGGTAGTGGGTGAGCGCGATGCGCCAGCCGTCGACCTCCAGCTCCGCGAAGTCGCCGTACAAATGCACCTGGTCATGAGCGGAGGCGATTTGCGCCAGGATGCGCCGCTCGCCGTCGTTGTTCCCGAAGATGCCGTGGATGGGCTTTCCGTTCATGGCCTCGATAAAGCGTTTCAGGGTGAAGGGCGCCACCCAGTCGCCGCAGTGCAGTAAAAGGTCCGCCTGGGCCAGGTAAGGCCGGGCCGCGTCCACCTTCCAGATATTGTCATGGGAATCACTCACAATGGCCACACGCATCGCCTTTCCTCCTACTATCCACCGGGTGGGATGTTTTCAGGATACCATTTTTCGGGGGGCTTTGGGATTCTCTTACAAACCGGGACCGGTTTTCTCCATATGGTATACTGATGAGCACTTGTGCGGGTTCGAATATGCCTCGGGGGATGGTGAGGGCGTTCGACGATGCGCATATGCGTCCATTTGCGTCCTATCAACCGGGCGCCTCTATCGCCTCATTACAATGTATGGCTCCAGGGGGTGTTGTATCAAGCTCTGGGACCCCGTCAAAGGGATTTTTGGCACAACCAGGGCCTGCAGGATGGTTCGCGCCGGTTGAAACTGTTCGTGTTTTCGCGTCTGTTCGGGAAGTTTGAACGTACGTCGAATGGCCTGGTGTTTTGGGAAACGGTTCGGTGGTATATTGCCTCTCCGGTGGATGATTTCTTGGGGGAAGTGGCGCTGGGTTTGTTGCGTCGAGGACACATACACGTCGGCCCCGGGGTGTTCGAGGTGACCGAAGTGGAGGTGTTGGCCACGGGGTCTTTGTCGTCCCCGCTTTTCCTCAAAGCCCTTTCGCCCATCACCGTGTACAGCACCTTAGAGGCCCCGGACGGCCGCAAGAAGACCTACTACTACGCGCCCCAGGAACCCGAGTTCGGCCGTTTGGTGCTGGACAACCTGCGCCGCAAGATTCGGGCCTGGACGGGGGAGGACCTCCCGCCCGACGGCGCGTCCTTCCGGCCGGTGAAGGTGAGCAACCGCAACCTGGTGGTGGCCCGCTACAAGGGCACCATCGTCAAAGGCTGGACGGGCATCTACGAACTGGACGCGCCGGAACCCTACTTCCGCATGGCCCTGGACGCGGGCCTGGGCGCCAAGAACAGCCAGGGCTTCGGCTTCGTGGAGGTGTGGGAGCCGAGGAAAACCTCACACGGAGGCACAGGGGACGCGGGGAAGAAAGGCCTGTAAACTTTTCGAACCGTTCAGGGAGCCTCTCGCAGGAGGAACGCAACCATGCTGGAAGGACTGCGTATTTTGGGGCAGGCAGCGCTGGAAGCCCGAGAGCGGCAGGGCGCGGGCCCGGAGGAGGCGCTGCTGCACGCGCTGGTGAAAACCGACGACGCCGCAAACTATCAAGGCCTGGTGCATTTGTACCTGGTTCCCCAGGGCCGGGGTTGGACGCTGCAGGCCGAGGTGCAGGACATAGACCCCGAGGTCCTCTATCAAGCCCTGTGGCTGGGGCACGCGCCCCGCAACAAGCCCCAGAACCGGGTCACCGTCGCTCGGCTGGAGTACCTGATTTCGCAGGCGCTGCCCGCGCTGACCGGGCGCATTGACGAAGGCCTGGAGGATGGCCATTTGCGCGACCAGTTGTCGCGGGCTTTGGATGCCATCGCTCTGGAACTGCCTGGGGGTCAGGAGCGCTACCGCTGGGTGTGGGACCTGGCCGCGCTGGGCTGGAGCCGCTGGGAGTGGGTGCCCCGGGGCCGCCGCGCGGAACTGGAAGCCCTGGCCGCCGGGCCCACCCAGGGGCCTGACGCCGCGGTGTGGCAGGCCTACGCCCACCGGCATGGCGCCAAGCGCACCATCCCCGTGATGGCGGCCATGCTCGAAGCCGGACTGCGGGCGCAACTGGGACTGGACCGTCGGGCGAATTACCTGTACACCCTGCACCTGGACGGATGCTGGCTGGCCCGCGAACCCGCGTATCACCGGCTCCTCTTCCGCTACTACCTGGACGAACTGTTCGCCCAGGCCAAACCGGGCGTTTGCTATGTGTGCGGCCAACCGCGAGAACGCCTCACCGAAGACACCAGCCGCTTCTGGCTCAAATTCTACATCACCGATAAACCTGGCTTCGCCAGCGGGTTCGTGGAGACCAATTTCTATCGCAATTATCGCCTGTGCCCGGACTGCTACCAGGTGCTTCTGGCCGGGGAAGCCTTTCTGCGCACCCGGCTGCGCAGTTGGCTGGGCACGCCGGTGTATGTGGTGCCTGTGTTTCATCATCCCCAGGTGCAGCCCACCGGGGCCGACCTGGAGACCTGGGCCGGATACATTACGGACCGCTGGCAGGCCAGCCTGAACCTGGAGGGCTGGCAGACCTTTCAGCGCAAACTGCAGCAGTACCGCCGTTACGAAGAGCGCAAGGCCGCGTTTCTGCTGGACTTCCTGTTCGTGGAAGACGATGGGCGTTCGGTCAAACTCCAGCACTACATCCGGGATGTGCCGCCCTCACGGCTGGACGAGATTGACCGCGCTCGCGGGCAGGTGCGCGCCCTGGCGGAAAAATACCTGGCCCCGGTGAACCCCTGGGACCTGGGCCTGCGGGTGTTGTTCTACCTCTTTCCCATTGGCCAGCGGGGCCAGGGGCGCCGGGCCTTCTTCCAGTTCCTGGAGGCCTTGCTGACGCAGCGCCCCATGCCCTTCCGCCGGCTGATTCCCCTCTTCCTGGAGACCGCGTCCATCCATCGCTTTCAAAAGTACGGCGCGTATGTGCATGCCGCGCCCAAGGATGCCGAATTCGCCTTGCGGGTGTTCCTGGTGCAGACATTGCTGCTGCGCGCCTTGTTGCAACGGTTGAACTTGCTCATTCCTTCAGGAGGTGTACCCATGAGCCAGGCCCGTTTTATGGACGAAATCCGCCGTTTGATTCCGCCGGAGACCTGGGAATACATGCAGGCCCTGGGCCTGAACCTGGCCCAAAGCGCCTTGTTCCTGCTGGGGATGCTGGTGGGGGAAGTGGCCCAACGGCAACAGGCCACGGGCTCCACGCCCATCCTCAACAAAATCCACTTCCAGGGCATGGACGCCCACAAGGTGCGCCGCTTGAGCAACGAAATCCTGGAGCAGATGCGCATCTACAAGGCCCTGAACCCCCGCACCCGGGACATGTTCGCGGCCATGCGCTCCCTGATGGACCAGGCCGGAGATTTGCTCGCGCCGGCCGAGAACACCTATTGGGTGCTGTCGGGCTACGCGTTCCGCCATTTGCGCCGGTTTGGTGGGTCGTCTTCCGCGGAGTAAGGCCATGCCGCGAGCCATACGCCGGCGTCGCCGGTCCATCCGCCTGAAGGGGTGGGATTATCGCACCCCGGCCGCATATTTCGTCACCATTTGCACCCACGACCGCGCGCCTTTGTTCGGCCAGGTGGTGGGTGGGGACATGGTGTTGAACGCGTTTGGGGAAATCGTGTGGGCGGAATGGTTCCGTTCCGCGGAAATTCGTGCGGAAATTGAATTGTTTCCCGACGAATTCGTGGTCATGCCCAACCACATTCACGGGATTGTGTGGATTGTGGAAACGGATAATGGAACCGGCCGTACGTCCAATGTAGGGG
>WFVP01000135.1 GCA_015491595.1 Anaerolineales bacterium | reverse complement strand
GGCATGGGGCCCCTACCCCAGGATGAGGCGGCCGCCATCGCGCCGCCTCATCCTGTTTCGCGGGCCTGTCTCCCAGAGGAAGTGGGGGACCCTCTTCCCCGGGTCTGGCGGTATAATCCTGCTGAACATTCCCCTGTGGAGGCCAACCATGAATCCAAAGCGCGATTTTCTGGCCCTGGCGGACTACACCCCGGACACCCTGTGGGAGATTTTGGACAAGGCGCGAGCGCTGAAGGAAGAGTGGCAGCGCACGGGGCGCAACGCGCCCCTGTTGAAGGGCAAGACCCTGGCGATGGTCTTCCAGAAGCCTAGTCTGCGCACTCGGGTTTCCTTTGAGATGGCCATGCAGCATCTGGGAGGCCACGCCTTCTACCTGGGCCCTCAGGAAATCGGTTTGGGGAAACGGGAGGCCATTTCGGATGTGGCCCGGGTGCTTTCCGGGTACGTGGATGCGATTATGGCGCGGGTCTTCGACCACGAACACGTGGAGGAACTGGCTCGCTGGGCCGACGTGCCCGTGATTAACGGCTTGAGCGACTACAACCATCCCTGCCAGGCCCTGGCCGATGGACTGACGATGTACGAGCATTTCGGTCGCATCAAGGGCCTTAAGGTGGTTTTCGTAGGGGACGGCAACAACGTGGCCGTTTCCCTGCTACACCTGTGTGCCAAACTGGGCGCCCACTTCGTCTTCTCGGGGCCCGAAGGGTACGACATTCCCGAGAAGGCGTGGCGCCTGGCCGAGGACTTCGCCCGGGAGAGTGGCGCGACGCTGCACGTGGAACGGGACCCCCACAAGGCCGTGGAGGGTGCCGACGTCATTTACACGGACACCTGGGTGAGCATGGGGCAGGAAGCGGAAGCGGAGAAGCGCATGAAGGTGTTCCCGCCTTATCAGGTGAATGCGGCCCTGGTGGCGCGCGCCAAGCCTACGGCCATCGTGATGCACTGTCTGCCCGCCCATCGGGGGTACGAAATCACCGATGAGGTCATGGACGGACCCCAGTCCGTGGTCTTCCAGCAGGCCCATAACCGGCTGCACGCGCAGAAGGGCTTGCTGGCCCTGCTGTTGGGAGGCGAGGCATGAACCGCCGGGTGCTGCGCCGCACGAAAATCGTGGCCACCATTGGCCCCGCCAGCCGGGAGGAGAGCGTGTTGCGCCAGCTCCTGTGGGCGGGCATGGACGTGGCCCGGCTCAATTTTTCCCACGGCACTCACGAAGAACACGCGGAGGTCATTCGCACCCTGCGGCGCCTGGCCCATCGCATGGGAAAGCCCGTGGCCATTCTCCAGGACCTGCAAGGGCCCAAGATTCGCCTGGGGGACCTGGCCCGACCGGTTCGGGTGCAGAAGGGCCAGGTGGTGCGGTTCCGGGTGGGGGAATCTCAGCCCGAGGAGGACGTGCTTCCGGTGGCCTTCCCCGAGTTCATGGATTACGTGCATCCGGGCAGCCGCATCGCCATTGACGACGGCCTTCTGGAGTTCGAGGTCATCGAAGTGGACAACGGCGAGGCCCGGGCCCGGGTGCTGGTGGACGGGGTGGTGAGTTCCCACAAGGGCATCAACCTGCCCGGCGTGAACATCGACGTGCCGGGCTTCACCGAGAAGGACGAGGCGGACTTGAAGTTCGGCCTGGAGCATGACGTGGACGCCATTGCCATCTCTTTCGTACGCACGGCCGAGGACGTGGCCCGGGTGCGTCAGGCCATCGGCCAGTTCGCGCCGGAGAAGGCCGATATTCCCCTCATCGCCAAGTTGGAACGTCGGGAGGCCCTGGAGCATCTGGAGGAAATCCTGCTGGTCGCGGACGGAGTCATGGTAGCCCGGGGCGACCTGGGGGTGGAGATTCCCATCCAGGAGGTCCCTATCGCCCAAAAACGCATCATCCAGATGGCCAACCGCTACGGTAAGGTGGTCATCACCGCTACCCAGATGCTGGAATCCATGATGCATCACCCCCGGCCCACCCGGGCGGAGGCGTCGGACGTGGCCAACGCGGTCTTCGACGGCACCGATGCCCTGATGCTCTCGGGGGAGACGGCTTCGGGGAAGTACCCCGTGGAGGCCGTGCGCACCATGGACGCCATCATCCGCACGGCCGAGATGTACATGGAAGATGTGAGCCGTTGTTACCGGGCACCTGAGGATTTCGCCCCTGCCATGCAGGGTCCTCCTTTGAGTCTGGCCCTTGCCGCTCGCAAACTGGGGGAGATGCGAGATGTGGCCGCGCTGGCGGTCTTTACCCACACCGGCCGAACGGCCATCACCCTTTCCAAAACCCGGCCGCGAGCGGCCATTCTGGCCTTCACGCCCGAGGAAAGCACATATCGCCGGCTGAGCATGTACTGGGGGGTCTATCCGTACATGGTGCCCTTTGCTG
>WFVP01000134.1 GCA_015491595.1 Anaerolineales bacterium | reverse complement strand
CCTTGTCGCACAGTAGGGAGAAAAATAAATTTGTGTGGGGCGGCGAAGCCGCCCCACACAAATTCTTTCTTCCTTTTCTCCGTCTGCGTGAGAAAAATGACAAGAACAATCACAAGATAAGCCCAGGGGACAGGGAATCCGAGTATAATGAAAATCCAAGTGGCCATACACAGGACCTTTATCGGCAGGAGGACCCAAGATGAGCCATCCTTTCCAGGAAGCCCAGGACGTGTTACGCACTTCCCACGGCGAGTATCGCATCTATCGCCTGGATTACTTCGAGAAAGCCGGCATCGCTTCCGTTGACCGTCTGCCTTTCTCCATCAAGGTGCTGCTGGAAGGCCTATTGCGCCTGGCGGGGGAGCCGGGTATCACATCGGAGGATGCCATCCGGCTGGCCCGGTGGGAGCCCCAGGCGAAGGAGCGTCCCAGTACGCCGTACCGGCCGGCCCGGGTGGTGATGCAGGACTTCACCGGCGTGCCGGCCCTGGTGGATTTCGCGGCCATGCGCTCGGCCATGCAACGCCTGGGGGGCGACCCCAACCGGGTGAACCCCCTCATTCCCGCGGACCTCATCATTGACCACTCCATTCAGGTGGACTTCTTCGCCCTGCCCGATGCTTTGCGCCGCAACATCGAGATGGAATACCGCCGCAACAAGGAGCGGTATGCCTTTCTCAAGTGGGGCCAGAACGCCTTCGAAACCCTGCGGGTGGTGCCGCCGGGCAAGGGCATCATTCACCAGGTCAACATCGAGTACCTGGCCCAGGTGGTCATGGCCCAGAAGGCGGAAGACGGCACCTGGGTGGCCTTCCCCGACACCCTGGTGGGCACCGATTCCCACACCACCATGGTGAACAGTCTGGGTGTCCTGGGCTGGGGCGTGGGCGGCATCGAGGCGGAAGCGGCCATGCTGGGACAGCCCATCTTCATCCTCACGCCCGACGTCATCGGCTTCAAACTGTACGGCGAACTGCCCGAAGGCGCGACGGCCACGGACCTGGTCCTCACGGTTACCCAGATGTTGCGGGAGAAGGGCGTGGTCGGGAAGTTCGTCGAATTCTACGGACCTGGCCTGGCCTCCCTCAGCCTGCCGGACCGGGCCACCATCGCCAACATGGCGCCGGAATACGGTGCCACCATGGGTTTCTTCCCGGTGGACGAGGAAACCTTGCGGTACCTCCGCCTCACCGGGCGCCCGGAGGAGCTCATTGAGCGGGTGGAACGCTACACCAAGGAACAGGGCCTGTTCCGCACCGCGGACACGCCGGACCCCGTGTTCACGGACACCCTGGAGCTGGACCTGAGCACGGTGGAACCCGTCATCGCCGGGCCCAAGCGGCCTCAGGACCGCATCTACCTGCGCGCGGCCAAGCCTGCCTGGAAGAAGGCCCTCACCGGGCCCAAAGGATTGCATGGCTTTGGCGTGGCCCAGGAGGAGGTGGACAAGGCGGTGGACATCGACATCCAGGGCCAGAAGGTCACCCTGCGGCACGGGTCGGTGGTCATCGCGGCCATCACTTCGTGTACGAACACCTCCAATCCTTCGGTGATGGTTGGCGCGGGCCTGCTGGCCAAGAAGGCGGTGGAGAAGGGCCTCCGGGTACCGCCTTACGTCAAGACCAGCCTGGCCCCCGGCTCCCGGGTGGTGACGGAATACCTGCGCCAGTCCGGCCTGCTGGAGCCCCTGGCGGCCCTCAATTTCCACGTGGTGGGCTATGGATGCACCACGTGCATCGGCAACTCCGGTCCTCTGCTGCCGGAGGTGAGCCGCGCGGTGGCCGAGCACAATTTGGTGGTGGCCGCGGTGAGCTCGGGCAACCGCAACTTCGAGGGCCGGGTCCATCCCCTGGTCCGGGCCCACTACCTCATGTCCCCGCCCCTGGTCATCGCCTACGCCCTCGCGGGCACGGTGGACATCGACCTTGTGAACGAGCCTTTGGGTTACGACCCCCAGGGCAACCCGGTTTACCTGCGGGATATCTGGCCTTCGGCCCGGGAAATCCAGGAGACCATCGCCCGTTACGTATCCCCGGATTTGTTCAAGGAGAAGTACGCGGACATCTTCAAAGGGGACGAATTCTGGGATGAACTGCCCTATCTGACCTCGCCCCTGTACCCCTGGGACGCCAATTCCACGTACATTCAAGAGCCTCCCTTCTTTCAGGACTTCCCCCTGGAGACGCCTCCTCTGGAGGACATTCGAGGGGCGCGAGTGCTGGTGTTGTTGGGGGATTCGGTAACCACGGACCACATTTCCCCCGCGGGCAGCATTCCGCCGGAAAGCCCGGCGGGCCAGTACCTGATGTCCCGGGGCGTCTCCCCTCGAGAATTCAACACCTACGGCTCCCGCCGCGGCAATCACGAGGTCATGATGCGGGGCACCTTTGCCAACGTGCGTTTGCGGAACCGCCTGGTTCCCGACAAAGAAGGCTGGTGGACCCGGCACTTCCCCAGCGGTGAGGTCATGAGCATTTACGACGCGGCCATGCGTTACCGTGAGGAAGGCGTGCCCCTCATCGTGCTGGCGGGGAAGGAATACGGCACGGGCTCCAGCCGGGACTGGGCAGCCAAAGGGCCCGCGCTTCTGGGCGTGCGCGCGGTCATTGCCGAATCCTTCGAGCGCATTCACCGGGCCAACCTGGTGGGTATGGGCATCCTGCCGCTGCAATTCAAGGAGGGCGATAGCGTAGAGCGCCTGGGCCTCACCGGAGAAGAGGTGTATCACATCGAAGGCATCGCCCGGGGCCTCAAGCCCTTTGGGGAACTCACGGTGCGCGCGGTGCGACCCGACGGCGCTGAAATCGCCTTCCCCGTCCTCGTCCGCCTGGATACCCCCGTGGAAGTGACCTACTACCAGAACCGGGGCATTTTGCACACCGTCTTGCGACGCATGGCCCGGGAGGCGCTGGGCATGTCGGTGGAGGCGTGACCATGGCACAGGGCGGGGCGCGCTCACGAGGCGGGTCACATCCCCCGGCTTCGTGGGCGCGCTGCCCTTTACCGCGGGTCTGACCCAAAGCATCCCTCCCAAGGAGGGGGTATGGTTCGTCTATGGCGAATTTTGTTCGGTCTCGGGTTGCTTGCCCTGCTTGGGGGCTTGATGCGCGCCCAACATCCGGCCATGGCCGGGGAGCCCTTCCAGGTTCCAACGCCTTTCCCCACCCCCACGCCCTTACCCGACGGACGCATCATTTACGTGGTCCAGCCCGGGGATACGCCCTGGCGAATTGCGGCCATCGCGGGCATCAGTGTAGAGCAACTGTACGAACTGAACAATCTGGAACCCGGGGACGTGCTGCGCCCGGGCCAGGCCATTCTGTTGGGGTACGCCCTGCCGGGATTCCCGACGCCTACCCCCGGTCCCTCACCAACCGCCAGTCCGGTGCTGCCCACACCCACGAAAGTGCCCGGGTTCGGCACCGTTTGCATCTTCCTGTACCACGACGACAACGGGAACGGCATGTTTGAGGAGGATACGGAAACCTACCTGGCCGGGGGGACGGTGAGCCTTCGGGACCGTCGCGGCCAGGTCACGCAAACGGCCACCACCCTGGACGACGAAGCGGTTTGCTTCGAGGACGTGCCTGTGGGGATGTACTCCGTCTCCATCGGGGTGCCGCAAGGGTTCAATCCCACCACCCGTACCCATCAGGATATTCAGGTTCTGGCGGGGAACACGGTGTACGTTTCCTTCGGCGCGCAGTCGGGTCAGGGCCGGGAT
>WFVP01000133.1 GCA_015491595.1 Anaerolineales bacterium | reverse complement strand
GGGGTGGGAGGACGGGTATGTCGAGCATCACCGTGCGAGAAGCCCTGCAAGGCTTGGCCCAGGCTTTAAGTCCCCATTCGGAGACCGCGCCCTTGGATGCCCAACGGGCCCTGGCCCATCTCCTGGGACGGTCTCCGGCCTGGGTGCTGGCCCATCCGGAAGCCTGCCTGTCGTCCCCGCAAGTCGCTCAGTTGCAAGACTGGTTGCGTCGTTTGCAGACGGGGGAACCCCTCCCCTACGTCCTGGGGGAATGGGAATTCTACGGGCGGCCCTTTTACGTGACCCCTGCCGTCCTGATTCCCCGCCCCGAAACGGAGACCCTGGTGGACGCTGCCCTTCGGGCGCTTTCCACCCGTCCTTCCCCCCGGGTGGTGGACGTGGGGACGGGTTCCGGTTGCATCGCCCTCACCCTGGCCCTGGAACGCCCCGGACTGACCGTCTGGGCCACGGATGTCTCCTGGGATGCCCTTCAGGTGGCCCGGCGGAATCGGGCCCGTTACGGCTTGCAGAATCGGGTTCACCTGGTTCAGGCTTCTCTCCTCACACCCCTTGTCGGGCCCTGGGACGTGGTGGTGGCGAATCTTCCCTATATCCCCTCGCCGGACTTGACACATCTTCCCGTCGCTCGCTGGGAGCCTCGCCGGGCCCTGGATGGCGGGCCTGATGGCACGCGATGGATTCGTGGGCTTTTGGTCCAGCTGGCAGACCGTCTCCAAAGACCGGGAGGGCAGGCCTTTCTGGAAATTGCCCCTTCCCAGGACTCCATCTTACGGGAACAGGTTCAACGCCTTCTGCCCGGGGCAGCGGTAGAGGTGCTTCCCGACCTGGCGGCGATGCCGCGAGTGTTGTGGATTCGCCTCTGACCGGCTGTTCGCGGTCTGCAGTCCGCTGTTCGCTGTCTGCTGTTTGCTGTCCGCTGTCTACTGTCCGCCATCCAGTGTTATACTTATGCCCATCACCCAAACGGGAGGGCGCGTGATGACATACGTCCTGGAGGCCCGGGGCATCACCAAACACTTCCCTGGTGTGTTGGCCAACGACCATGTCGATTTGACCCTCAAGGAAGGGGAAATCCTGGCTCTTTTGGGCGAAAACGGAGCCGGAAAGACCACTTTGATGAACATCATTTACGGTCTGTACCAGCCCGACGAAGGGGAAATTTACGTCTTCGGCAAGAAAGCCCATATCCGCAGTCCCCACGATGCCATTCGTCTGGGTATCGGCATGGTACACCAGCACTTTATGCTGGTCCCGGTCTTCACCGTAGCGGAAAACCTTATTCTGGGTGCGGAAGTGACGCGAGGGGGCATCGTGCTGGACTTGCGACGCGCGCGCGAGGCGGTGCGGCAACTGTCGGAGCAGTACGGGTTGAAAGTGGACCCTGACGCCTACATTGAAGAACTTCCGGTGGGTGTGCAACAGCGGGTGGAGATTCTTAAAGCCCTTTACCGAGGCGCGCGCATTTTGATTCTCGATGAGCCTACCGCGGTGCTTACGCCCCAAGAAGTGGAAGAGCTCTTCCACATCATGCGCCAGTTGAAGGCCCGGGGGGTATCCATCGTGTTCATTACCCACAAGCTCAAGGAGGTCCTGGCCATTGCCGACCGCATCATGGTCATGCGCCAGGGCCGGGTGGTGGGCGAGACCACGCCCGAGCAGACCTCGGAGACCGAGCTGGCCAGCATGATGGTGGGGCGTGAAGTGGTGTTGCGGGTAGAAAAGCCACCGGCCCGACCGGGAGAGGTGGTGCTGGAGGTCGAAGACCTGTACGTGGAAGAGCGGGGGGTGTCTGTGGTCAATGGCGTGTCCCTGAAGGTCCGGGCCGGGGAAATCCTGGGCATTGCCGGGGTGCAGGGGAACGGCCAAACGGAATTGGCCGAGGTGCTCACGGGCCTGCGCCGTCCTCAACGGGGCGTGGTGCGCATTGCAGGGGAAACGATGCCCTTTGAACGGGCCCGGGTCCTCATCGAGCGGGGCTTGGCCCACATCCCGGAAGACCGCCAGCGTCACGGCCTGGTGCTTCCCTTCTCGGTGGCGGATAACCTGGTGCTGTGTACGTATTACAAGCC
>WFVP01000132.1 GCA_015491595.1 Anaerolineales bacterium | reverse complement strand
TGGTCTGGTCCCCCGACGGAACCCGGCTGCTCCTCCAGTTCCGCAAAAAGGACCCTGAAATCGTGGAGATGGAGAAGGACCCCAAGAAGCGGGAACGGGGCCTGGTGGAACGGCACATCACCCGGATGTTCTACAAACTGGACGGCTACGGCTTCCTGCCCAAAGACCGCTGGCATCTCTACCTGGTGGACGTGCGCACCGGCAAAATGACCCAACTCACCGACGGCCCCTATGACGAAACCTCGCCCACCTTCACCCCCGATGGCAGCTGGATTGTATTCGCGTCCAACCGCTCCGAAGACCCCGACCGAAAGCCCGACGCGGTGGACCTGTGGCGCATCCCCGCGGCGGGCGGCGAGATGGAGCGCATCCCCACGCCCTATGGTCCCAAGCACAGCCCCGCGGTCTCGCCCGATGGCCGCTTCATCGCCTATTACGGCCGCATCGGCGAGGGGGAATGGTGGCGGAACCAGTCCCTGTGGGTGGTGCCCTGGGAGGGCGGCGAGGCCCGGAACCTGACCCAGGACCACGACCTGCACGCGGCCGTGGACATCATCAACGACGTCATCGGTGCCTGGGCCACGCCCCGGCCCCTGTGGAGCCCCGATGGGGGGTGGCTCTACTTCCCCGTGGCCCTGCACGGCAGGGTGCAGTTGCGGCGCATCCGGCCCGATGGTTCGGATATGGAAACCCTCATCGACGAAAAGGGCGCGGTGGGGTTCTTCGACCTGGATAGGGAAGGCCACCGCCTGGCCTACTTCTTCGGCACCCTCACCGACCCCGGCCAGGTGCACGTGCTGGACCTGAAGCGCGGCCGCTCCCGACGGCTCACCAACCTCAACGCCTGGCTCCGCCGGGTGGACCTGGGCACCGTGGAAGAGGTCTGGTTTACCGGCAAGGACGGTTACCGCTTGCAGGGCTGGATCGTGAAGCCGCCCGGTTTCGACCCCGCCCAAAAGTACCCCTCCATCATGGAAATCCACGGCGGACCCCAGACCCAGTACGGCTTCGTCTTCATGCACGAGTTCTACTACCTGGCCGCGCAGGGCTTTGTGGTCTACTTCAGCAACCCCCGGGGCGGTCGGGGCTACGGCGAGGAGCACACCCGGGCCATTTGGGGCCGCTGGGGCACCTACGATTACGAGGACCTCATGGCCTGGGCCGATTACATGGAAGGGCAGCCCTACATCGACCCCGAACGCATGGGCGTGACCGGCGGCAGTTACGGCGGCTACATGACTCTATGGATCATCGGGCATACCAAACGCTTCCGGGCTGCGGTGGCCCAGCGGGTGGTGAGCAACTTCATCAGCATGTGGGGTACCAGCGATTTCAACTGGGTCTTCCAGCGCCCTCTGGAGGCCGGGCCGCCCTGGGAGGACCTGCAGAAGTACTGGGAACGCTCGCCCATCGCCTACCTGGGCAACGCGGAGACCCCCACCCTCATCATCCACAGCGAGCAGGACCATCGCACGCCCATCGAGCAGGGCGAGCAGGCCTTCATTGCGCTGAAGTACAAAGGCGTGCCTACCGAGTTCGTGCGCTTCCCCGACGAGCCCCACGGACTTTCCCGCACCGGCCGCACGGACCGGCGCATCGCCCGGCTCCGGCACATCGCCCGGTGGTTCGAGCGCTATCTGCAGGAGGGAGAGTGACCTCGGAGCGCGTTTTGGCCCCTCCGGAACGGGAAAGGAAAAGCGCGCCGTCCCGGATCCATCAACGGCGTCTCTCCCGCCTGGGCTGGTTGCTACGGGGAGGGAGTGGCGGCGGGCTCGCGGTCTTGATAGGATTTGCGATACCCTTCTGGCTCGTGGAATACGGCATACGGTCCGCTTCGAGCCTTTTGGGGACTTTGGCATTCCTGCAAATGCTTTACTTCGCCCTTTGGGGGTGGGTGTTGGGCACCCGCCGCGGTTTCCCTCCTTCTTCGTTCATCGTTTTGGGCGCAGGTTTCTGGTGGGTCGTGGGATGGGTGCTCGCGGTGCGGTCCGCCTCCTGGAAGCAGGCCTTGGGTAAGGTGTTGCTGATTACCGTGCTCATGGTGATTCTCCTGCAAATGGTCGCCTTGGGTCTGTTCCTGTGGGCGGTCAACCGCCGGGGATGGGGGTTCTGAGGTTTGAGAATTTGAAACATCCGAGTAGTCATGCCTGCCGGGAGAGGTCCCCGGTGTTTCGCGTCGGCCCAGAGGTCGGCCATCGACCATGGACGATCAAATCCGCGGTGGATTGGCCCTGTCTCATCCGCTGTCTGCCCTCTGCCGTCCGCTGAAGAAATCCGCACCGAACATGGTCGACCAAACTTGTGTCTGATACTCAGGTAAAATTTTCGTTGTCCTATCAACTGGAAAGCGGGAGGTGCATGATGCCGGAAGGAATTTCTCCCACGCCCTTGGCGCCCAATGTAGATGAACGTGCATCCGATGTCGAACCTCCCCCGGCTGGAGCTCAAATGGAGACTGCTCGCCGTCAGGTGCGCTTTTTCATTTTTTACTACACCGTGTTGTTGCTCCTGAGCCTGCTGGCTCTGGGCTTCCTCTGGCAGAATGCCTCGGTGGTGCAGCAATGGGCGGCGCCCCAATGGCTTCAGGCTCTCATCCTCCCCCTTTTCACCACCATGTTGGGGGGCATGATGGGGAACGTGTTGTACAGCATTCGGGTGATGTACAACCACTACATCAAGAAACGGGATTACGACCCCAAATGGTGGGGCAAGTATTTCTCCGGCCCCTTTGAGGCCGCGGTCTTGGCCCTGGTGGTGTACGCCTTGCTGCGCGGTGGGGTGGCTTCCATGACGGGCCTTTCGTTGACCTCCGAGGTCGCACCGGGGCAGGAAGGGACGGTGATGCTCAGCGCCCTGGGGCTGGGCGCGCTGGTGGGCTTCAGCATTCGAGACGTGGTGGGATGGTTGCAAGCCCTCAGCAAAACCCTCTTCCGCCACGACGAACAGTCGTAGACCTTCGCGCAGATGCCTTCCCCCTGGGTGGGGCAGGGGGCGGGTCCCACCTTCGTTTCGGTGACGGTCCTCGTCCCGGCCCACGGGGTTGACGCGTGGCGCCGAGACGTGTGGGGGATGTCGCGCCTGACGCGACTTCATGTTATGTCTTGCCTTTGTGCCTCTCCTCCAACATTTCACCTATAGCATCCCGGGGGCTCGTGGCTATAATGGGGGATGCTTTCGACACGAGTGGGATTTCGCTATGGCTATGGAGATGACGACATGGGGTTAATGCCAACTCCCCCTTGGTTCTTCTGGTTGCTCTGGCTCGCCGTTAGCCTGTGGGGGTTGACGTATCTGCTTCGATGGCGGCGGGCTTCGTCTTCCCAGCGTCATCCGGAACAACAGCGGTTGCGACGGGTCCTGCTTCCCCAGGACATCGTGTACGGTCTGGTCGCCCTGTTCGTGCTGGCCTGGACTGTGTACTACCTGCCTCCGGTCTACAACCGCCTGTTCTGGCGACTGGACTTCCTGCGGGCCCGCATTCGCCTCAGCCTATCTCCAGTAGGGGGCGTGCCCACACCGGTAGCCCAGGGAACGTTG
>WFVP01000131.1 GCA_015491595.1 Anaerolineales bacterium | reverse complement strand
GTCATGGGCGAAGCCGGAGGCGCGCGGGGTGTGTGGGGGTACGTGCAGGGCGGCATGGGCGCCCTCGCCCAGGCGTTGGCCCGCGTGGCCCAGGGGCATGGCGCGCACATCCTGACCCGGGCGCCGGTGGCGCGCATCCTGGTGCGAGAGGGACGGGCGTACGGCGCGGTGCTGAAGGATGGCCGGGAATTCCGGGCACACGCCGTGCTCTCCAACGCCACGCCCGCGGTCACCTTCCTTCACCTTCTGGAGGAAAGCGAGCTGCCCGCGGATTTCGTGGCCCAGATACGGGCCATTCCCTATCCCGCTGGCGTGGCCAAGATTCACCTGGCCTTGAAGGGGCTTCCCAGTTTCCGGGCCCTTCCGGGCACGGAGCCGGGTCCGCAACACCGGGGCACCATTCACATTGCCCCCACGCGGGCGGATATCGAAGCCGCGTTCGCCGAAGCCCTCCAGGGGCGCCTCCCCCAACGCCCTATGTTGGAGCTGACCCTTCCCTCGGTGGTGGACCCGACGGTGGCGCCCGAAGGCAAACACCTGATGCAGATGTTCGTGCAATACGTTCCTTACCAGCCCGTGGAAGGCCCCTGGCCTCAGGTCAAGGACGCCTTTCTGCAGCGCTGTTTGCAACTCCTGGCCGAATATGTGACCAATTTGTGGGATATCGTGGAGGACGCGCACATCCTCACCCCGCTGGACCTGGAGCAGGAGTACGGCCTGACGGGCGGAAACATCTTCCACGGGGCCATGACCCCCGACCGGCTGTTCGTTTTCCGTCCCGTGCCGGGGTACGCGGATTACCGTACCCCTCTTCGGGGTCTCTACCTCTGTGGTTCCGGCGCGCATCCCGGCGGCGGGGTGATGGGCGCGGCAGGGGCCAACGCCGCACGTGAAGTCCTGCGCGACTGGCCGCGCCTGAGCCGATAACCCTCTGCGATGACTTGGAGGAGAGAATCATGCCCATGGTCCATCTACCTACCAGTGTCCACCTGCACTATCTGGATCCCAATCCGCAGGGACAGCCCGCGGTGCTCCTCTTGCACGGTTTGGGGGCCACGGGGGAATCGTGGTCCTTCCAGTTTCCGGCCCTGATGGAGGCCGGGATGCGTCCGCTGGCCCCCGACCTCCGGGGCTTTGGACGCTCCTCTTTTCCCGGTTCCTGGTCGATGCCCGAAGTGGTGGCGGATTTGAAAGCGCTTTTGGACCACCTGGGCCTGTCTTCGGTCCATGTCGTGGGCATTTCCATGGGTGGCGCGGTAGCCCTGGCTTTTGGGCTGACCCATTCGGAGTACACCCGCTCCCTGGTGTTGGTGAACACCTTTGCGCGCCTGAGGACGAAGGCGCGCACCTATCCCTACTTCCTGTTGCGCTTCCTCCTGGTCTTCTTGCTGGACGTGAATCTGCAGGCCCGGATGGTGGCCCGGCGCATCTTTCCGCGACCCGAGCAAGAGGCGTTGCGTCAGGCCCTGATTGCCCAGGTGGCCCAGGCGCATCCCCGGGCCTATCGCCTTGCCATGTGGCGTCTGGCCCGCTTTGACGTGCATCCCCGCCTGAAGGAAGTGCGGGCGCCCACCCTGGTGGTCACCGGCGGCCGAGACACCACGGTCCTGCCTGAGGTGCAGCGAGAGCTGGTGGAGGGGATTCCCGGCGCCCGTCACCGGGTGTTTCCTGAGGCCGGTCACGGCCTGACCGCAGAGGACCCGGAGGCCTTCAACCGCGTCTTGCTGGCCTTCCTGCAAGAAGTGGAGGCCCGGCTCCCCGCGGGCCGGGGTGGATGACAGGTCTTCCGTTGTCCGGGCCGAAGACCGCGTTTTGGGTTGCCTGTGGTTCCCACAAGGCGAGAATAGGCCAAATTGCCTACCGGGGCCCTTGGAAACGGCGCATGGCCCTTCCGGGGCGCCTTGGTTACGATGAGGGTGCCGAAGCACAGGCAAGGTCGAGACCCGGAAGGGCGTTGCGAGGAGGATGCACATGATGATGTTTGGGATGATGGGACCCTGGATGTGGTTGCTGTACCTGGCGTTGCTGGGGCTGTTCGTGGTGGGGGTGGTCTGGTTCGTCCGGCAGATGCCGGCCGTCCAGCAAGTCCCGACGCCGCGAGAGGCCAGCCACCCCGAGGACATGGAAGACCCCAAGGACGTGTTGCGCTTGCGGTACGCCCGCGGGGAAATCACCCGTGAGCAGTATCTGACCATGCTCAAGGACCTGGATGAGGCGGCATGACGGAACACCCTGCTCTTGTAATTCCGCATGAGTACGAGCATGTGGAAATGCGCCTGCTGGGCCTGCTCCGCGAGGCAGGCTTCCGGGTTCATCGCACCTTTTGCCTGAGCGAGGCCCGCTCCACCGGCGGGACGTGTTCGTGTCCCCACCATGGCTCCATGGCCTGCACCTGTGAATGGTGCACCTATTTGGTGTATGATAAAAGCGGTCACCTGGTGGCGACGCTGACATTGTACGGCCATGACGAGCGCACCCGGATTACCTGGAAGGGGGATGCGGAGCGTCTCCCGGAGCTGGATGCGGTGCTGGCATCGATCCGGGCATCTCTGGATGCCAAACACTCACCATGAGGAGGTGAACCATGGCCATTGATCCCGTTTGTGGCATGCAGGTGGACGAGAAGTCCGCGGCTGCGACGTACGAGTACAAGGGCACGGTATACTACTTCTGTGCCCCGGGGTGCAAAGCCGCTTTCGAGAAGGACCCGGAGAAGTACCTCCAGGGTTCGGGCCATGGGCACGGCCATGGCGGTGAGCACGGTGGTCACGGACACCACCATCACGGCGGCCACCATTAGGGTTGAGGCGGGGGGTCGAATCCCTGCGGGTTCGATCCCCCGTTTTTCCGTAAACCTGGACGTCGAGGAGGCGATGGGATGACCGAGTCTTCGGGGGACGTGATTCGTGTGTTGCTGGCGGATGACCATGCCGTGGTGCGGGCTGGCATTCGTGAACTGCTGGAACGGGATACCCGAATTCAAGTGGTGGCCGAGGCTCAGGACGGCATGGAGGCGTGGGCGAAAATCAGCCACACCCGTCCCGATGTGGCGGTGCTGGACATTCGCATGCCCAAGATGAACGGCATCGAACTCGCACAGCGCATCCGTCAGCGCTATCCGGATATGGGTGTTTTGATTCTCACGGCTTATGATGACGACCCCTATATCGTGGCCGCGTTGCAGGCCGGAGCCAACGGATACGTCTTGAAGACGGCCTCTCCGAGGGAGCTCATCCGCGCGGTGTACGAAGTGTACGAAGGGCGCTCGGTCCTGGACCCGGCGGTGGCTCAAAAGTTGCTTTCTCGGGTGGCTTCCGAGGGCCAGGCGCCGACCACGCCCGTTCTGACGCCCCGGGAGAAGGAAATCCTCACCCTGGTGGCCAAAGGGTACACCAACAAGGCCATCGCCGCGCAGCTGCACATCAGTGACCGTACCGTGCAGGGACATCTGGCCCACATCTACGAGAAGCTCCAGGTTCAAAACCGAACCGAAGCCGTCATGCGGGCCCTGTCCCTGGGCTGGATTACCCTGGATACATGATGCGCTGGATACGGGGATTGCGGTGGGAGGGCCGCCGCGGTTTCTTGGTCCAGTTCATCCTGACCGCGGTGGTGCCCATCGGACTGGCCCTCATTGCCTTTACCCTGGTGGCGGCCTCGCTGCACCAGCAGGCCATGCGGGAGCTGGTGGGCCGGCGAGATTTGCGCACCGCCCGCTTGCTGGCCCGTTTGTGGGAGACCCAGTGGATTGACCGGGAGCAGACCCTCCGGCAAATCGCCCTGGCGTTGCGGGAACACCCGAATTTGCGGGACGAACAGGGGCGCCCCATGATGTGGTCGCCGCTGTTCACTTCGGTCTTCGACCGAGGACTGGTTTTGCTGCGTGAGAACGAGACGGCCTGGGTCTGGGATGGACGCCGCTGGGTTCGCTCGAGCTTCCGGCTTCCCTCCGGCCACACTCTGCCGGAAGGGGACGCCTCCGTGTGGTTCTTGAAGAAAGCCTCCGAGCCCGAAGTGTGGATGGTGGTGCCGGTGGACGAGGAGACCTGGCTGGCCGGGGGGTTCACCCTGGTGTCCCTGGGCGCTTACGGTGCCATGGCCTTGGAGCCGCCGGCCATGCTGGCTGTCGTGGACGAAACCGGCCAGCCCCTGATGGTGTATGTTGGACCCTGGCCCACGGGCTGGGAGGAGCCCCCCGTTTTCCATCGGGACAGCGGCATCCTCATCCGGGGCTTGAAGGAGGCCGACTACGTGATGGCCTACGTGCGCCTGACGCCTACCGACTGGTATCTGGTCCTGGGCGAGCCGTGGAACGCGGCCTCCAGCGTCTGGCTTCGCGCTTCGGAATGGATTCCCCTATCCCTCATCCCCGTGCTGCTGGTGAGCCTGACCCTGTTGTGGCTGGGCATTCGCAACGTGGTCAAGCCGTTGCAGGCCTTGGAGGCCCGGGCCAACGCGGTGGCCTGGGGCGATGTGGACGCGCTGGCCGAGCCCGTGGGCGGCGTGGAGGAAATTCGGCGTCTGCAACGAACCCTGCATCACATGGCGGAGAAAATCTACCGAGCGCATCAGAGCTTGAGGAGCTACCTGGCCGCATTGACCGCCGGTCAGGAAGAGGAGCGCCGCCGACTGGCCCGGGAGTTGCACGATGAGACCCTGCAGGCCCTCATCGCGCTGCAGCAGCGCCTGCAACTGGCCGCCCAGGATTTGCAAGGCCAGCCCGAAGTGCAGAAGCGATTGCGGGAGCTGCAGTCCCTGGTGGCCCAGGCGGTGCAGGACCTGCGGCGCTTGATTCGCAACCTGCGCCCCCTTTACCTGGAAGAGCTGGGCCTGATTCCAGCCCTGGAAACCCTGGTCCAGGAAGTGAACGACCAGGTCAAGGGTCTGCGGGTGGAGTTCCTCCTGCAGGGGACCCCGCGCCGTCTGTCCTCCAACGAGGAGCTGGCACTGTATCGCATTGCTCAGGAGGCCTTGAGCAACGTGGTCCGCCACGCCCGGGCGACCCAGGCCCAGGTCATCCTGGCGTTCGAACCCGAGCAGGTGCGCCTGGAGATTCGGGACAACGGTCGGGGCTTCCGGGTTCCCGAGTCCCCCGCCGACCTGGCGCCCCAGGGGCATTATGGGCTGCTGGGGATGCAAGAGCGCGCGGAACGCATTGGGGCTTCGTTGCGACTGCACTCCGAGCCCAACCAGGGCACCCTGGTGGCCGTGGTCCTCCCCCATGCCCGTGGCCGGGGAGGGACGCCCGCCTCCGGTGTTGACCGTAGGGGGTAAATAGGCCAAATGGCCTATCCCAAAACCGCAAAAAGGGACTTGGTAGCGAGGGGGTCTTTCGCTATGCTTGGGGTATCCACGGCTGGAAAAGCCCCATCCCAAGAGGAGGAGTTGTGGTATCATGAAAAACGACCGTGTATTTCTTGCCTTTATGGCTGTGCTTCTCAGTCTCCTGGCGTTGGCTGCTTGCAATCGTCAAGAAGAAGCCTTCGATTCCTCGTCGTCCATCATCGTTACGGTGTACAAATCGCCAACCTGTGGATGCTGTGGGGGGTGGATTGAACATATGCGCAATGCGGGATTTGAGGTCCGCGAGGTCAACATTTCTTCCAGCGCCCTGTTGAAGGTCAAGGACAAATACGGCGTGCCTTATGAATTGCGGTCCTGCCACACCGCGGTGGTGGGGGACTACGTAGTGGAGGGCCATGTGCCTCCGGAGGAGGTGCAGCGCTTGCTCGCGGAGCGCCCGGCCGTGAAGGGGATTGGCGTACCGGGGATGCCTTTGGGATCGCCGGGTATGGAGTCCCCCGATGGTACGGTGCAGCCCTACACAGTGTACGCTTTTGATCAGACGGGGAACATGCAGCCTGTGGCGCAGTACCCCTAACCCTTCGTAAACCGAGGTCCGTTTCGGACCGCTTGCTTATCCAAAGGATGAATGACGATGCACGAACATCCCAAACCGACCCATGAACAACAGTCTTCCGCTTCCGAAGGAGGCGGCGACATGGACAGGCACGCGTCTTCGAGCCACGAAAAGGAGCACGCCGGCCATGTTTCCGGGATGTCCCATGAAGGAGACCAAGCCGGGCGCCATGTCCATGCCCACGAGGGCCATGCCGCACCCATGACCCAGGAGCACGCTGAGCACGCCGGACACGGCGACGCCCACGCCGGACACGGTAGCCACGAGGACCATGGCGACCATGTGGACCACACCGGCCATGAGGAAATGTTCCGGCGGCGCTTCTGGGTCAGCCTGTTCCTGAGCATCCCGGTGCTGCTTTACAGCCCCCTGATTCAGCGCTTCTTCGGCTTTTCCGCACCGGCGTTCCCCGGCAGCGAGTGGGTGGCCTTCGCGCTGTCCGTGGTCATTTTCTTCTACGGCGGTCTGCCCTTCCTGCAGATGGCCATCCCGGAAATCAAGCGGCGCACGCCCGGGATGATGAGCCTGATTTCCCTGGCCATCAGCGTGGCCTTCGTTTATAGCGTCATCGCCCAGTTCACCGGCCTGGGAGAGCCCTTCTACTGGGAACTCGTCACCCTGATTGACATCATGC
>WFVP01000130.1 GCA_015491595.1 Anaerolineales bacterium | reverse complement strand
TCAGGTCCGCGTCCCGGATGGTGGACAGCCGATGGGCAATCACGAAGCTCGTGCGGCCCTGCATGAGCCGGGCCATGGCCTGCTGGATGAGGCGCTCGGTGTGGGTGTCCACGTTGCTCGTGGCCTCGTCCAGGATGAGCATGGGCGGGTCGGCCAGAAAGGCCCGGGCAATGGTCAAGAGTTGCTTCTGGCCCTGGGAAAGGTTGGTCACCTCCTCGTTGATGACGAAGCGATACCCGCCCGGCAGGGCGCGGATGAAGTGGTCCGCGTGGGCCATGCGCGCGGCCTCCATCACCTCTTCCTCCGTCGCCTCGGGCCGGCCGTAGCGGATGTTCTCCAGGATGGTGCCGTTGAACAGCCAGGTATCCTGCAACACCATGCCGAAGAGCCAGCGCAGGTCCGCGCGGCGGAACGCGCGGATGTCGTGGCCGTCAATGAGAATGGCCCCCTGGTCCACGTCGTAGAAGCGCATGAGCAGTTTGACCAGGGTGGTCTTGCCCGCACCTGTGGGACCCACGATGGCCACCTTCTGGCCGGGGCGCACCTCCGCGGAGAAGTTCTGGATGACAGGCCGGCCGGGCACGTAGGCAAAGGTCACGTTGCGGAAGACCACATGGCCCCGCACCCGTTCCAGCCGTATGGGGGAAGGCGGGTCCGCCGGCTCTTCCTCCCGCTCCAGGAAATCGAAAATGCGTTCGGCCGCGGCCACCATCTGCTGAAGCACGTTGGAGATGTTCGCCATCTGGGTAATGGGCTGGGTGAACGAACGCACATACTGCATGAAGGCCTGGATGTCGCCCACCGCGATGCGGCCCTGCACCGCGAGCCATCCGCCCAGGATGACCACCACCACGTACCCCAGGTTCCCGATGAAGCGCATCATGGGCATCATCAGCCCGGAGAAGAACAGGGCCTTCCAGGCCGCGGCATGGAGCGCGGTGTTCTCCTCCTCAAAGCGCCGCAGGATGCCCGCTTCCGCGTTGAAGGCCTTGACCACCGCATGACCGCCGAAGGCTTCCTCCACCACCCCGTTCACCCGGCCCAGGCGCTCTTGCTGCTCCCGGAAGAAGCGCTGGGACCGCTTCACGATGAAGGTCACCGTGGCGCCCGAAAGGGGCACGACCACCAGCGCGGCCAGGGTCATGGGCAGGCTGATGCTCAGCATCATGACCAGGATGCCCACCACCGTGGCTACCGAGGTCACGGTCTGGGTCAGGCTCTGGGCCAGGGACTGGTTGATGGTCTCCACATCGTTGGCAAAGAGGGAAATGACCTGGCCGTGGGACGTGCCGTCAAAGTAACGGAAGGGCATCCGGTGGATTTTGGCCATCAGGTTCTTGCGCAGGTCGTAGGTGACCTCCACGGCCACGCCCGTCATGAGCCAGCCCTGGGCGTAGCTGAAGAGCGCGGAGACGCCGTACAGGCCCAGCGCGAGGAGGAGCAGCCGGCCGATGGTGCCGAAAGGCACTTCCCCTGTGCCCGCGATTTGGGCCATCAAGCCATCAAACAACGCCGTGGTGGCATTCCCCAGGACCTTCGGCCCCACCACGGTGAAGGCCGTGGAACCCAGGGCCATGAGGAACGCGGCCAGGATTTTCCAGCGATAGGGCCGCAGGTAGGCCAGGAGTTTCTTCACCGTGCCGCGGAAATCCCGGGCCTTTTCCACGGGCATGGCAAAGGCCCCGTGGCCGGGCATCCGTCCGGGTCGTCGGGTGGGAGTGTTCGTGCGGTGCGTCATGGGTTCCTCCATCGCCGTTGGCCGTCAGCCGGTAGTTGTCAGCCGACAGTTGTCAGCCGATAGCCGACAGTTCCTGCCCACTCTCCCCACTACCGGCTATCGGCTACCGGCTACCGGCTATCGGCCCACATCATTCCCCAACTGCGCCAACGCGATATCCCGGTACACCTCGTTGGTGGCCAGCAGTTCCTCATGGGTGCCCAGGCCCACCAGCCGGCCCTGGTCCAGCACGAGAATCAGGTCCGCGTGCATGATGCTCGCCACCCGCTGGGAGACGATGAACACCGTGCTTCCCCGCAGGTACGTCCGCAGTTCCCGGCGCAGGCGGGCCTCGGTGGCGTAGTCCAGCGCGGAGAAGCAATCGTCGAAGATGTAGATGGGCGCGCGCTTGACCAGGGCCCGCGCGATGGTCAGGCGCTGCCGCTGGCCGCCGGAGAAATTGCTCCCGCCCTGGGCCACCTCGGCCTGCAAACCTTTGGGGTGCTCCAGGATGAAATCCGCCTGGGCCACCCGCAGGGCCTCCCACAGGGTGGCTTCGTCCGCGTCGGCCGCGGCCATGCGCAGGTTGCTTTCCACCGTGCCCTGGAACAGGGTCGCACGCTGGGGCACATAGCCGATGCGCTTCCGCAGTTCCGCGAGGGGCCACGCTCGCACGTCCAGGCCCGAGACCAGCAGGCTCCCCGCGGTGACGTCGTAAAAGCGGGGGATGAGGTTCACCAGGGTGGACTTCCCCGAGCCCGTGGTACCGATGATGCCCACCACCTGGCCCGGCTCCACCCGGAAGGTGATGGCCCGCAGCATGTCGGCTTCCGCGTCGGGGTAACGGAAGGAGACCTCGCGGAATTCCACCCGAGGCACGAAGGGCCGGGGCACGAGCGCGGGCCCTCGCGGTTCGGTGATGGTGATGGGCTGTTCCAGCACATCGGCCACCCGGTGGGCGGAAACGTCGGCCCGGGGGTAGAGCACGAAGACCATGGACATCATCATGAAGGCGAAGACCACCATCATGGCGTACTGCATGAAGGCCATCATATCCCCCAGGCGGATGTGCACCTGGGCCACCTCATGCGCGCCCACCCAGAGAATGCCCACAATCGCGGCGTTCATCACCAGCATCATGAAGGGCATGACCACCACGAAGACCCGGTTGACGAACAGGGTAAGGCGGGTCAGGGTCCGGTTCTCCACGTCAAAGCGGGAGGCCTCATGGTCCTCCCGGTTGAAGGCCCGCACCACCATCATGCCCGTGAGGTTCTCCCGCACCACCCGGTTCACCCGGTCCACCTGTTCCTGAATCTTGCGAAACCGGGGGATGACCAGCGCGAAGACCACCGCGATGAGCAGGACCACCAGGAGCACGGCCAGGGCCAGGGTCCACCACATGTTGGGGGCCTTGGTCAGGGCCAGCCACAGCGCGCCGAGGCCCATGAAGGGCGCGAAGAAGGCCATGCGCACCAGGATGTTCAGGGTGGTCTGAATCTGGGTGATGTCGTTCGTCGCGCGGGTGATGAGGGAAGCGGTGGAAAAGCGCTCCAGTTCCGCGGCGGAAAAGGCCATCACGTGGCGGACCAGGGCCTGCCGCAGGTCATGGGCCAGGCCGGCCGCGAGGCGGGCGGCGAAGTACCCCGCGGCCACGGTCGCGGCCGCGGCGAGCAGCGCGACCAGGAGCATTTCCCCGCCCACCCGCAGGATGTACCGGGCCTGGAGCCGGGCCATATCCATGCCCAGGGCCTCGTACTCGGCCCGCACCACCCGGGCCGCGGCCTGGCGCAGCGCGGGTTCCCCGCCCAGGGCCTGGAAGCGCCGCTCCAGCGAGTCCAGCATGGCCTGCTTCGCGCTTTGGGGAAGCCGGGGGAGCACGTCCCACAGGCTCATGCCGGGGGGAATCTGGCCCAGGCGCTCGGCCAGGCCGGGGAGCATCTGCCGGGCCATCTCGGGGTTGGTTTCCATGCGCTCCAGCGCAGCCACCAGCACCAGGGGCCGGGCCAGCAGGGCTTCCAGCCCCGCGCGTTCCTGAGCCGTGATGCCTTCCCGCAGCACGTAAACGGGTTCCCGCTTGAGCAGGGGGAACCGGTCCACGTAGGCCGCGGCCTCGGACGAGCCGGGCGTGAGCCGGCGGTACGCGGCCTCCAGCCGCGCCTTTTCTTCGGGGGAAAGGAACAGGGCCACCCGGCGGAAGGTGGTCTCCCGCAGGGCCTGGGGCAGGGGCCGCTCCACCCCGGCCTGCTGGATGCCCACGTTCACGATGCGGGCCATGTAGTCGGGCAGGGCCAGGTTCGCGTAGGCCTGCAGGAGCACCATGCCCGCGGCCAGGGCCAGAAAGCCCAGGAAGGGACGCAGGAAGGGGAGCAGGCGTTTCATGGCCGGTCTCCACAGGGGGAAGGCTCGGTGCCGCCTGCGGCCCCGGAAGCGCCCACGGCCCGCTCCAGTGCGGCCAGAGCCTGCGCGAGGGCTTCCCGTTCCTCCGCGGCCAGCCGGTTCAGCACCGCCTCGGCCCAGGCCCGATGCGCGTCCATCATGCCCTCCAGGAAGGCCCGCCCTTCGGCGGTCAGGGTGAGGCGCTTGTGCCGGCGGTCCCGGGGGTCCTCCTGCCGGGCCACGAGGCCCTGTTCCACCAGCCGGTCCAGCATCTGGCTGGCCGCGGCGCGGGTGACGCCCAGGGCCTGGGCCACATCGGAGACGGAGCACGGGCCCCGGTACTGGAGCTGCCGCAAGACCATGAGCTGGGCCACGGAAAGGCCCTGCGCCCGCAAGCGGGCCCGGGCCAGCCGCATCCATTCATGGGTCCGCCGGGCCATGACCCGGAGGAAGGCGCGCGAAAGGTCCTGAGGGGAGGAAGGGGCCATGGGCGGCTCCAATAGGTAAGGATGTTTGAAGGTTAAGGGGAATTTAGGGATTTGTCAAGGGGGAATGGGCGGATGGGCCAGGGTTTTTCACAGTTCTAAC
>WFVP01000129.1 GCA_015491595.1 Anaerolineales bacterium | reverse complement strand
TCCCATGGCCGCGGCCGAGGGGGCCCTCTTGTTCCGAGAGATTCTCGTGGGTCTGCCCGTAGCCTCGGAAGAGGCCCGGACGCGTGCGCTGGAGCAGGCCCTCGTCCTGGCCCAGGGGGAGGGGCAGGGGGCCCGTCTGGTGGCCCTGGTGGTCCGCGTTCAAGAAGTGGGTGATGACCAGGTCCAGGCCATCCGGGAAGATGTGGCCCGTCGGGCCCGAGAGGCCGGCGTTCACCATCGCTTTCTGGAAGCCCGGAGCCAGGATGTGGCCGAGACCCTATGCCACTACGCCCGGTGGGCGGACATCCTGGTGGTGCCGCTGCAATACCCCCCTCCAGAGCGTCCTTTCTGGGCGCGATGGCGTTCGGGCTTTCGCAAACTGGTCCGCCTGTGCCCCCGTCCCATCCTGGCCGTTCCCCAGGCCACCCCTTTGCGTCGCTTGCTCGTGGGCTATGACGGCAGTCCTCGCGCGCGAGAGGCCCTGTATTGCGCGGCCTACTGGGTGGCCAAAGTCGGGGGCGCCCTGGCCGTGGTTTACGTGGCCCCTCATGAAGGAACGGTGCTGGAGGAGGCCCGGGCGTATCTGACCGCGCGGGGGGTGAAGGCCGTTTACGTGCACCAGCGGAGCGCCGACACCGTGGCCGGTCTCATGGCCGAGATGGAAGCCTGGCGGGCCGATGTGGTGCTGGTAGGCGGGTACGGGGCACGGGTCCTGGAACCCGTTATGGGCAGCACGGTGGACGGCCTGTTGCGGGCCCGCCGGGTGCCGGTGTGGATTTTCCCCTAATGCGGGCTCAAGGGCCATCTGGCCATCAGGTCAGGCAGTCCTGGGTCCGTAGCACCACCCCTCATGTTCCCCATCTTGGTGCAGGGGTTTGCCATAAGGGAGGTGTCTTGGCCCGTCCGCATAGGTCTTTCCGGGCCCAGGACCGCGAGAGGAGAAATAAAAGGGATGGGGCGGCTTCGCCGCCCCATCCCTTTTATGTTCTTTCCTGCGGTCCCGTGCCCGGTCAGGGCTATCCGCGCAATTGTTTTGCTTTTGGTATAAAGCCACGGGTGGCAACGCCCAAAACAGCAAACGGGACGCTTTTGTGCGTCCCGTTTGCCCGACCAGGCGGTTCCCGTTTGCGGCCAGAGGTCAACGGCCGTTGACGCGGACGTCTGCTCCGTGGAACATGTCTTTGGCGTTGATTTCCTCCAGCACCGAAGCCGCGGGGCGGAGTTCCTCCTGGGTCATGCGGTTGAGGGGCTTGTCCTCGGGCAGGTTGAGGACCTGGAAGAGGTTCTCCCGCCCCTCGGTCTCGATGTACAGCAACCCAGTGAGGAGCACTTCCCGGCGGTAGCTTTCCTCCAGAGCCCGCATGGCCGCGAAGCGGTCCGTGGGGTCGTAGTCCCGGTCCACCTGTTCCAGGACCACGACGGAACCATCGTGCAGCCGAATGACCCGCCGCTCGCCCGGTTCCATGGGCTTGTCCAGGAGGATTTCCTCTTCGGGCGGGATGAAGTCCAGCCTATGCAACGGGGCTTCGTGGTCCCGGGCCCACCCGTAGGAGTAATGGGCCGAGGGCTCGTTGTTGAAGGTCACACAGGGGCTGACCACGTCGATGACGGCCAGGCCATTGTGGTGGAAGGCCGCCTTGATGAGGGCTTTGAGTTGCTTGGGGTCTCCCGCGAAACTGCGGGCCACGAAGGTCGCGCCGCCGGCCAGGGCCTCCATGCAGACGTCCACGGGCATATAGGGGTTGGTGCCGTGGCGCTTGAGGGTCAGGCCTTTCTCCGCGGTGGGCGCGAACTGCCCCTTGGTCAGCCCGTACACGCCGTTGTTGGCCACGATGTACACCAGGGGGAGATTGCGGCGTAACACGTGTTTGAAGTGGCCCATGCCGATGCTGGCGGTGTCGCCGTCGCCGCTCATGCCGATGCCCTTGAGGGTGATGTCGGCCACCAGCGCGCCGGTGGCCAGGGCGGGCATGCGGCCATGCAGGCCGTTGAACCCAAAGGAACGGCTGAGCATGTAGGTGGGAGCCTTGCTGGAGCACCCGATGCCGCTGAATTTGACCACGTCCTCCGGGCGCACGTTCATCTCGAAGAGGGCGGCGATGATTTGGCTCAGGATGGAATTATGGCCGCAACCCTGACACAAAGTCGTGGGCGCGCCCTTGTAATCGGCTTTCGTCAGTCCAATGGCGTTGGTCCTGGCCATGGAGGACTCCTCCTTAGTAGGCATACGGGATGCGAGGGCACATCTTGCTTCACGGTAGGGCTCGCGTCAACTGCACCAGGGAAAACAACACCCCACCAATAGCCAACATTTGGGTGGCCCAGAACACAAAGGACCATTTGAGCAAGTCGGCCCGGATACGCTCCCGCTCCGTCTGACCTTCCGCGCGCACAAGTTCCAGTTCCACCCGAAGCTTTTCGAGTTCTCTGGTCAACTCGGCTCGCACCCGCTCGATTTCTTTAGTCAACTCGGCCCGTACCCGCTCGATTTCTTTTGCTAACTCAGCCCGAACCTTTTCGATTTCAAGCCGAATCTCGCCCAGGTCGCGACGTCGGGCCACATCTAAGGGCATACGTTGTGACCAGTATTCCATGAGCAGGAGCGCATTTTCAGGGCCGAAGGTCTGTTTCAAGATTTGAAACACTTGTTGTTCGAGCAGGGAAGAAGCACCGCTTGACATGCAGCTTCTCCTTCGGTCATTTTGCGCGAATTTTCAAGGCAACACTTAGCCGCCGAGACTCGGCTTCCAGGTGTCCCTTCATCATACCCTGGTTCAGACGGTTCATCCTTCCTGCCCGGCGATGCTGTCTGCGATGAAAGTCGCGGTCAGGGGTAGACCATCGGTGCGGGCGACGGAGTGAATGCGGGTTGCCCATTGGGGATAATGCATGCGCAGCAACATGGCCATCTGGCCGTCCCGGTTGGCTTCCACCACGTATACCGCCCGGTGCCGGGCCAGGAAGTCTCCCACTTCATCGTGGAAGGGCAGGGCCCGGATGCGCAGGTAGTCGGTGGCAATGCCCTTGTGTTCCAGCAAGTACCGGGCTTCGGGCATGGCCGCGTCGGTGGTGCCGTAGGCAATGATGCCGACTTCGGTGCCCGGCCCGTCTTCCACGGGCCTGGGGAGGTACTTGCGTCCCAGGCGATACTTCTTCTTGATGCGGTGCACCATGCGGTGCCAGACTTCGGGGTCTTCGGTGTAACGGGCATATTCGTCGTGCCCGGTGCCCCGGGTGAAGTAGGACGCGCCCGGACGACGATTCCCCATCACCGTGCGGTAGGGGATGCCGTCGCCGTCCACGTCCAGATAGCGGCCCCAGGGGACGCCCTTTTCCTGTTCCCATCGTTCCAGGTCTTCTTCCCAGAGCACCTTGCCCCGGTCCATGTCCTGGTCGGGGTAGGCAAAGGGCTGGCCCATCCAGTGGTTCATGCCCAGGTCCAGGTCGCTCATCACGAACACCGGGGCCTGGAGCCGCTCGGCGATGTCGAAAGCGCGCCAGCCGAATTCGAAGGCCTCGTTGATGTTCGCCGGGAAGAGGAGGATGTGCTCGGTATCGCCGTGGCTGGCGAAGTGGATGAAGAGGATGTCTCCCTGCTGGGTGCGGGTCGGCAGGCCCGTGCTGGGCCCCACCCGCTGGACGTCCCACACGACCACGGGGACTTCGGCGTAATAGGCCAGGCCGATGGCCTCGGTCATCAGGCTGAGGCCGGGGCCGGAGGTGGCGGTCATGGCCCGCAAGCCGGCCCAACCGGCCCCAATGGCCATGTTGATGGCCGCCAGTTCATCCTCCGCCTGGATGACCGCAAAGGTGTGCTTGCCATCCGGCCGCACCCGATAACGGCGCAGGTAGTGCTCCAGGGTTTCGGCCAGGTCCGTGGAGGGGGTGATGGGGTACCAGCTGACGAACTGGACCCCGCCAAAGAGCGCGCCCAGGGCCGCGGCGGTGTTGCCGTCGGAGAGGATAAGCCCCTGGGTCGCCTCCATGGGCGCGACCCGGTAGGGGTCCCGCTTCTCCAGATGCTCTTCCGCCCAACGAAAGGCGGCGCGGACCACGCTGTCGTTGAGCTCTACGGCCTTGGCCTTGCCCCGGAAGTGGAAGTCCAAAGCGGCCCGAATGGCCTCCAGGTCGATGCCCAGGAGATAGGCCAGCACGCCCACATACACCATGTTGGCGACGTAATCCCGCAGCCGCGGGGGCGCGCCCGATTCTCGGGCCAGCCTGTTCACCGGCATCGAATAAGCAATCACGTCTTCTCGCAGGCCCTGGGGACGGATGTGGTCGGCATAAAGGAAAACTCCGCCGGGCACGACCTTGTTCATGTCGTCGTGCACCGTGGCGGGGTTCATGGCGATGACGATTTCGTGTTCGTCCCGGCGGGCCAGGAAGCCGTGCTTGTTGACCCGGATGGTGTACCAGGTGGGAAGTCCCTGGATGTTGGAGGGGAAGATGTTCTTCCCCGAAACCGGAATCCCCATGCGAAACAGGGCCCGGAGGATGGTCAGGTTCGACGTCTGGCTGCCCGTTCCGTTGATGGTGGCCACGGTGATGGAGAAGTCGTTGACCACCTCCCGGGCCGCGGGAGCCGACGCAGGTTCAGGCGCGGGCTTCAGGGCCATGGTCCGGCCTCCTGGAAACGGTTGGATGATGGCGAACGTTTCGGTCTATCAGCACCGCCCGGCGGCCTGTTTTAGAACTCGTCCTCCCACATGCCCACAATGCTGGGCTGTACGGAGGGCTGTTCTTTCCGTTGCTCCAGCATGCCCAGATGTTGCACCAGGGCCTGGTAGGCGGCCTGATAGTCGTCCTCCATTATAGCCTGAACCATGCGCTTGTGATATTCCCAGATGGTGCGCAGGTAGTCCAGGTCCTTGTACCGGCTGAGGCCCACGGCTTCGTAGGCATCCCAGAAGGCCTCCAGCAGGCCCCGCACGAAGGGGTTGTCCAGACGCCGGTACACAATCAGGTGCAGGTCCCGGTGCTCCCGGTGAGGAATGCGAATGGGGTCCTCGTTCAACTTCTGGAAGGCCTCGTCCACCAACGCCCGGAGTTCTTGTTTGTCCTCTTCCGTCAGGCTCTGCACCGCCTCCAGGAAATACATCTTTTCCAGCCGTCGGCGCAGGTCCAGGTACTGGTCAAAGTGGTGACGGTCCATGGCCACGGCCACCTGCAGGCTCAGGGAGATGGGGGGACGGAAGGTGTAGGGGCGCAGGTGGATGCCCACCTTGGGCTTGGCCTCAACGAAGCCCAGGGCCCGGGCCACGGCCAGTTGCTCCCGCAGATTGGGCACGCTGCTCCCCAACAGTTCACTAATCTGGTGCAGGGGCGGCAACCGCCACTCCTTGGGGTCCACACCCTGCTCCTGAAACTCCCGATACTTCCGGATGAGGTACTGCAAGAAGATGGGCAGTTCCTTGCGCCGCATTGCTATCCTCCTCTTTTCTTCTGATATGAGTTGTGAAATCATCCATTCAACTGTAGCATTTTACGGTTTTACTCCCCGATGTCAAGCCTCTCGCGGGCGGATTTTAGGGATTTTGCACGTTCTTACAAAAACCAGGTCTTTTCAAGGTGATTGGCCACGTGACGCGCAGGCCTCCTCGAGCTCAGGGCCGCAGGGAGAAAAATACATTTGTGTGGGGCGGCTTCGCCGCCCCACACAAATTCTTTCTTCCTTATGGTCCTGAGCCCGGTTCGATCTAAGCGAAAGGGGCGGCCCCTATGGCTTCACCCTTCTGTT
>WFVP01000128.1 GCA_015491595.1 Anaerolineales bacterium | reverse complement strand
GTCTGCCGCACCCTCGTTTTTTTCGGGGTTCTGCGCTGAGGTTGCGCCAGGGCGTTGAATAAAGGGTGACCACGCTTTGCCCGCAAGGGACGGCCAGGGGCCTCACCTCGGCCCGACCAGGCTCGGGACCGCGGACCAGAAGAAGGGGTGGGGGCAGCGGCGAAAGCCGCTGCCCCCACCCCTTCTTTTCCTCCTTTGCGCGATTGCCCTCCCCTCCGGTTCACGGTATGCTTTAGGATGTCCTGTGGGAGTGGAAGGGCCCCGGTGGGCCCCCCGGTCTTCAAAACCGGTGGCGGGTCGCGGTCGCGAGCCGCGGTGGGTTCGACTCCCATCCACTCCCGCTTTTTCAAGCAGTCGGCGGTCAGCGGTCAGGGTGTTCTGGAGGACGGAAGACGGCCGTTGTCCCGAATCCTTTCCACAGATGAGGTGCCTATGAGCCAAGAACTCCCCTATTACGTGCCCGGCATCGTCCCCCCCATGGGACCGTCGCCGGTGAACACCGATGTCCTGGTGTCCCTCCTGCAGCGCTACATGAGCATCGACCACATCGTCTGGGAAAGCCTGGCGCCGCAATCGGGCCAGGTGATTGCCCGCTTCATCGGGCGCATCCACGGCGACACCGCGCAGGCGTATCAGGAACTGGACGCCCATCTCCAGGGATGGCACATCACCCCCCTGTTCCGCTTCACCCCCGACCGCAAGCGTCACATGGTCATCCTCATTCAAGGGCGTTTGCAACCCCAACCCTCCCGGGTGTGGGTGAACGCCCTGCTCTTCGTCCTCACCCTGCTCTCCGTCATGCTCACGGGTTTCCTCTACCACGGCGGCGGTCTCGAGGCCCTGGTGGGCGTGATGCGCTCCCCCGAGGTCCAGCGCCACTGGCTGGAGCTGGGCCGGGCCTTCTGGCGGGGCATGGGCTTCACCGCGGCCCTGATGGGGATTCTCCTGGTGCACGAATTGGGGCACTACTTCGCGGCCCGGTGGCATCGGGTCTCCGTCACCCTGCCGTACTTCATCCCCTTTCCGCCCTTCCTGAGCCCCTTCGGCACCCTGGGCGCGTTCATCCGTCTGAAGGCGCCGCCCACCAACCGCCGCGTGTTGCTGGACATCGGCCTGGCCGGGCCCCTGGCGGGCTTCCTGGTGGCCATCCCCACCCTGTTCCTGGGCCTGGCCCTCTCCCGGGTGCAACCGCTGCCTTCCCCGGTCTCGGGGGAACAGTTGTTCCTGGAGGGCAATTCCCTGCTGTACCTGCTGGCCAAGTGGCTGCTCTTCGGCAAGCCCCTGCCTCAACCCCTGGCCTATCAGGGGCCGGCCTGGTTGCACTGGCTGCGCTTCTTCTTCACCGGGCGCCCCATCCCCTGGGGAGGCATGGACGTGGTGCTCCACCCCGTGGCCTTCGCCGCCTGGGCCGGGCTCCTGGTCACGGCCCTCAACCTCATTCCCGTGGGCCAGTTGGACGGGGGGCACATCGTGTACGCCTGGCTGGGCCACCGGGCGGCCCGGTTGCGGCCCTGGGTCCTGGGCGCGCTGGTGGTGCTGGGCCTGGTCTGGACGGGATGGTGGCTGTGGTTCTTCATCGCCTGGACCATCGGGCGGGCTTATGCCGAGCCCCTGGACACCATCACGCCTCTGGACCCGCCCCGGCGCCTGCTGGCCTGGGTGGGCATTCTCCTCCTGGTGCTGACCTTCGTTCCCGTACCCATGCAAGTCGCCATGGGGAGGTAGGAAGCCATGGCCGTCGCGGTTTCGGCTCGACGGCGGACGTCCTTCCCCCGTTGGGGATGGGTGGGGTTGTTGCTCATCGCCGTGTTCTGGCCGGTGAACTGGTTCTGGCCGGGGTTGCGGACCCATCTGGCCTTCTTTCCCCTGTGGCTGGGGTATGCCCTGACCATGGACGCCCTGGCCTATCGCCAGAGGGGGACCTCCCTGCTCGCCCGTTCCCCCCGGCGCTACGTGGGGTTGTTCTTCCTCTCCGCGCCGGTGTGGTGGCTGTTCGAGGCCTTCAACCTGCGCCTGCAAAACTGGGTCTACGTCGGTCGGGAGTTCTTCGACGACCTGACCTACGGGGTGCTCGCCACCCTGGCCTTCAGCACCGTCATGCCCGCGGTCTTCGGCACGGTGGAGTGGATGGCCGGACACGCCTGGCTGGCGCGGTTCCGCCATGGACCGCGTTTGGAGCCCACGCCCCGGGTGGCGGCCACCTTCTTCCTCCTGGGCCTGCTCGGCCTGGGGTTGATGCTCCTCTGGCCCCGTTACTTCTTCCCCCTGGTCTGGGTGGCCCCTTATCTCATGACCGAAGCGGTGAACATCTGGCGGGGACATCGCTCCCTGCTGGAGTGGACGGCGCGGGGCGACTGGCGGCCGGTCTGGGCCGTGGCCCTGGGCACCCTGTTCACCGGCTTTTTCTGGGAATTCTGGAACGTGTTCAGTTACCCCAAGTGGGTTTACCACGTTCCCTTCGTGCAGTTCTGGCACATCTTCGAGATGCCCCTGTTGGGGTATCTGGGATATCTGCCCTTTGGCCTGGAACTGTTCGCCTTCTACCACCTGGTGATGGGCCTGGCCGGGTTCCCCCGGGATACTTACCTGGTCGCGGGCCTGGAAGGGGCGCTGGCCCGGGCAGAAAAATAAAAAGTGGGACGGCGACGCCGCCCCACTTTTTCCCTTCAGGGTAGGGAGGGCACTGCCCTCCCCCTTTGTTTAGACCAGGCGCTTCCGCACCGAGGCGCTGATGAAATCCAGGGTGGAGACGGTGATGGCGATGAGCCACACCGCGAGGCCGGCGTGCTCGTACTGCACCTGGCGAATCCACTGGATGAGCAGGAAACCGATGCCGCCGCCGCCCACCAGACCGATGACCGTGGACATGCGCACGTTGATGTCCCAGCGGTAGAGGGAGAAGGCGGTGAAGTGGGGGAGCACCTGGGGCAGCACCGCGAACATGATGGTCTGCAAGCGGTTCGCGCCGGTGGACTGGATAGCCTCGATGGGTCCGGGGTGGATGCTCTCGATAGCCTCGGAGTAGAGTTTCCCCAGCGCGGCGATGGTGTGGATGGTGAGGGCGATGAACCCGGCGAAGGGTCCCAGGCCCACCCAGATGACGCCCACCAGACCCCAGATGAGGGGTTCGATGGAGCGCACCACGTTGAGGATGAGGCGGGTGACGGTGTAGACCCACTGGCCGATGGGCACGAAGCCCGAGTTACCCCACCGGTAGGCCAGATAACCCCAGGCCAGCGCGCCCAACCCCGCGCCGATGCGGGCGATGTCCCCGGCCGCGGCCGCCACTTCTTCCGGGTCCCATACGATTCCCAGGATGCCGTGGGCGTAGCCCAGGCCCAGGGGCCATCCCATGGCCGCGCCGATGAGCGCGAAGCCTCCGTATCGGATGGCCGCGTTGGCCCAGCCGGGCAGATGCTGGGAGAGACGGTCCAGGGCCCAGCCCAGGAGGCGGAAGCCCAGGAGCGCGCCACCTCCCACCAGCAGGAAGCCGAAGAAGGCCACGGCCACCGGGGCCTTCTCCAGACCGCCGAGCCACAGGGCCACCCGTTGCGAGGCCTGCCATCCCACCCAGCCTCCCGCGGCCAGGCCCAGCACACCGCCCACCAGCCCCTGGGGGGAAGTGCGCAGGGTGAACATCAAATTGCGGGCCGCGAGGAAGGACAGGGGCACGGCGAAGAGCATCCCGGCGAAGGTGGCCATCAGGCCAATCATGATGCTTTCCAGCATGGCCTGCAGGGCCAGTTTCATCTCCCGGCTCAATTTCCCGGTGAATTTCAGGGCGCCGGGCTGCACCACGTGCAGTTTGTGAATTTGTGGACCCTTGGCGAAGGTGGGGATGACCACGTCGGGGATGTAGAGTTCGGAGGTGAAGGTGCCGTCAGGCCCCACCCGGATTTCCGTTGGCCCCAGTCCCCGGGGGGTGAACTCGTTGCCGATGGGGTTCTCCCACTTGATTTTCACTTTCTTGCCCGGCACGAACCCTCCGCCCCGGATGTGGAGCAGGGTGCCGTAGGTCAGTTTGCCCTTTTCGTCCCGGGTGCTGAGTTCACCGCAAGTGGGCTCCACCACCACCCAGGGGCCCTCCTCCGTGGGTTCGTTGACCGGAGGCGGGGTGGAACCCGGCGGACAGGGGGCCTGGATTTTCGCCGTGGCCCGCAATTCCGTGGCTTTGTAATCGAAGGCCGCGCGCCAGGGCCAGAGGATGTCCCCCAGGATGCGGCCGGTTTCCCGGTATTCCCGGATGGCCTTGGGCAGGTCAATCCCCACGATGCGGGTGCCCAGGATGACCGTACCCACCATCACCAGGGCGATGAAGCCGTTCCAGTTGGTTTCTTGTTGGCCGGCCAGGTTCCAGGCATCTCGAGCGTTCCACCACCACAGCCAGGCCAGGACCACGGCCATGCCCAGAAGCAGGGTGGTGTACAGTTGCTTGAGGGCCTCCTCGGGAAGCAGGCGTTGGATGAGGCTGGGTCCTACCAGCGAGAAAAGCACCACCACCAGGGCCACGAACAGGCCCTCGGCGATGCGCTGGGTGAATTCATCCTGGGCCAGGCGCCGGGTGAGCATCGTGTAGACCCAGCGCACCACGAGGAAGATGACCAGGGAGGCCAGCCCCAGGCGGAGCAGGGCTGCCGCGCTCAGGCCATAGACCTGTTCGGGAAAGCGGGCCCGTTGCGCGGCGGTGAACACGCTGAGCCCGGCCAGGATGAAGGCGCCCAGGAAGATGTAGATGCCTCGACGGACATCGCCCAACGCGGCCTGTCCCAGGCCGGGGATGCCCAGGGAGAGCAGAGTGTAGAGCACGCGCAGGATTTTCTTGGGCATGGTTCACCCACCCAGCCGTTGGGCTTCTTCGCCGTAGATTTGCTTGAACTCTTCGTCGGTCATGCGGCGGATGTCTTCGCGAGTGCCTTCGTACACGATGCGTCCCTCCCGCAGGCCGATGACCCGGGTCGCGTACCGCTGGACCAGGTCGAGGTAATGCAGGCTGCACAGAATGGTGACCCCTTTCTCCTGATTGAGGCGTTCCAGATAGCCCATGATGGAATGGGCCAGCACCGGGTCCAGACTGGCCACGGGCTCATCGGCCAGCAGGAGTTTGGGTTCCTGGATAATCGCCCGGGCGATGCCCACCCGCTGTTTCTGACCGCCGCTCAGGTCCGAAGCCCGGTTGTGGGCCTTGTCGGCCAGACCGACGGTCTCCAGGGCGGCCAGGGCCCGCTGGTGTTCCCCTTTGGGGAAGTAGTACAGCACGCTCCACCAGGGGTTGACATACCCCAACCGTCCGGCCAGGACGTTGAGGATGACGGGCAGGCGTTCGACCAGGTTGAATTCCTGGAAGACGAACCCGATTTCCCGCCGCACCCGGCGCAGACCGGCTTCATCCAGCGCGGTGATGTCGATGTCGTTCCAGATGATGCGGCCCTCGGTGGGTTCGATGAGACGGTTGATGCAGCGGAGCAGGGTGGATTTTCCCGAACCGCTCAACCCGATGATGACCAAAAACTCCCCTTCCTCGACGGTGAAGCTCACGTCTCGAAGGGCCACGGTGCCGTTTTCGTAGACCTTGGTCAGGTGTTCCACCCGGAGCATGGATGTCCTCCGTACCGGGAAACGGGAGAAGGGCTCAAGGCAGGGTCGGCCCAGGCATCAAAAAGGCCGCGGGGCCCTCGTGAAGCCCCGCGGCCGGTTCTGCGGCGCTATTCGCCCGTCAGTTCCTCAATGGTGATGCCCGCGGCCTCCAGTTGTTGGCGGAAGCCATCGTAGAAGGTGTCGTCGGCCGTCTCCAGACCCTGCCAAGAGAAGAGGCCCTTGAGCAGTTCCTTGCCCTGCTCGGAGTCGTTCAGGGTGAGGAGGGCCTCCACAATCTTGTCCCGCAGGTCCTTGGGGAAGTCGGGGCGGAAGGAGATGTTGTCGTTGGGGATGGGTGCGGAGGTGGCGATGACGATGACCTTGTCCTTCACGTCGGGATATTCGTCTTCCACCAGCACTCGCGCGTCCTGGAAGGTCGCGCCCGCGTCGCAATCACCCTTGTACACGCCGATGACGGTGGCGTCGTGACCGCCCGTGTCCACGATTTCCTTCAGGTCCTTCTCGGGGTCAATGCCGTTGGCCAGCATGGTGAGCATGGGGATGACCCAGCCCGAAGTGGACTCGGGGTCCGGCCGGCAGAAGGTCTTGCCCACCAGGTCCTTGACCTCTTTGATGCCCGAGTCCACATGGGTGATGATTTGGCCCGCGTAGGAAGTGGAGCCGAAGCGCACGGAGACCAGGGCCACGTCGGCGCAACCACGTGCGCGAGCCCGGATGTACCCGAAGGTGTTGAGGGCGGCCATCTGGGCCTCACCCGAGCAGATGGCCTCCTGTTGGGCGGTGTAATCCGTGGGCACCACGGGCTTGATGACGATGCCTGTCTTTTCCTCGACGTACTGCGCGATGGGTTCCGCTCCGGCCAGCACCTTTTGCGTGTCCTGGGAAGGCGTCAAGGCCCAGATGATGGGGTTTTCGGCGGTGCCCAGAGGAGCCTCCTGCGGGGCCTCGGTCGGCTCTTCCGTCTTCGCCGGTGCCATTTCTTCGGTCTTCTCGGGTTCCGGCTCAGGCGTAGGTGTGGCTTGTTTGCAGGCCGTCAGGCCCACGGCCAACAACAACACCGTGACAAGCAGAAGCATCCAGCGCTTGCTATGCATGGAAAGTCCTCCTTCCCGTTTGGATTTGCGGTTTCGTTATGGCCTCCCAGGGGAGGCCGGACACACAGGAATGTTACTCCAAAATCCCCAGGGCGACAAGCGACGACTTCGGGCTGTCGCATACCCATATTTTGTAAGGCCCAAGTCGAAGTTATTTTCCGCAAATCTCGCGTGGCCCTGAAG
>WFVP01000127.1 GCA_015491595.1 Anaerolineales bacterium | reverse complement strand
TGCACCCGGCCTGGGTCACGGGTCCCAGACAGGGCACGCCCCGGGCGACCATGATGCACACCGTCCCCCGACGCTTGCACTCCATGCACACGCTATGGCGGGGGATGCGGGGACGGCGGCCATGGAGGTACGCGCTGAGGAGTTCCAGGAGTTGTTCCCGGCTGATGGGGCACCCGCGGAGTTCGAAGTCCACGGGAACCGCGTCGGCGATGGGGCGCACCTGGGCCAGGGTACGGATGTATTCGGGATGGGCGTAGACGAGTTGGATGAAATCCCGCACGTGGGCGAAATTCCGCAGGGCCTGAATGCCGCCGGCCGTGGCGCAGGCGCCGATGGCCACCAGGAACCGGCTCTGCTTGCGCACCTTGCGGATGAGTTCTTCTTCATGGGGCGTGGAAATGCTACCTTCGACCAGGGAGATGTCGTAAGGTCCTCGCACCGTGGCCCGGGAAGCCTCCAGGAAATACGCGATGTCCACCCGGTCGGCGATGGCCAGCAGGTGTTCCTCTAGGTCTAGCAAGGTCAACTGGCACCCGTCGCATGAGGTGAATTTCCATACGGCCAGTTTAGGTTTCCGGGTTCCTTTCGCCATGGAATCGGCCTCCGCTTCCGTCAAACTTCCCGCAAGGTCATGAGATGGGCCACCTGGGGATAGGGGAAAACCGGCCCATCCTTGCAGATGAAATGGGGACCGAACTGACAGTGGCCGCAGAACCCCTGACCGCACTTCATGTTGCGCTCCAGAGAAACGTAGATGTGTTCCTCGGGGACTCCCCGACGCAGGAGTTCTCGCGCGGTGTAGCGCATCATGATTTCCGGGCCGCAGACCAGGGCCACGGTGTTCGCGGGCTGGAAGAAGGGTTCGGCCAGGTCGAAGAGGGTGGTCACTACGCCGACATGTCCTCGCCACTCCCGGGGGCCTCGGTCTACGGTGACGAGGACTTCCATGTCAAACCGGCCGCGCCAGCGCTCCAGTTCCCGACGGTAAAGCAGGTCACGCGGCGTGCGAGCCCCGTAAAGCAGTACCACTTGGTTGTATGCCTCCCGATGGTGGAGGAGGTGATACAGGGCGGGACGGAGGGGAGCAAGCCCAATACCACCGGCCACAATCACCACGTCCTTCCCCTGGGCCTGTTCCAGGGGCCAGGCGGTACCGAAGGGACCGCGCACGCCCACGAGGTCGCCCGGTTTCAGGTTGACCAGGGCACGGGTGACCGCGCCCACGGCCCGTATGGTGTGGATAATGGGGATGGGGTCGTGCGCGGGGCCGCTGATGGAGATGGGCACTTCCCCGACACCGAAGACGTACAGCATGTTGAACTGACCGGGCTGAAAGGCGAAAGGCGTGCCTGCAGGCGGTTCCAGCCAGAGGGTGTAGGTGTTGGGGGTTTCCCGCTGACGGCGAACCACCCGAAAGAAAAGCGGCCAACTGTCCTGGGTGGGCAGAAGAGATGAAAATCCCATCCTGAGGGGCCTGTCGGTCATGCGCTCCTCCTTACCCGAGGAACCCTGCCAGGGCGTTCGTCACGTTCCCGCGTGGTGATACATATCCAGGAGTTGCAGGCGCGCGGCCTGGATACGCGAGGCCACCATGCTGAGCAGTTTTTTGAGAATGCTGACCGCAAGGGCCGGGTCGTCGTGCATGAGTTGACGCAACTCCGACGCGGGCAGGCAGATGGCTTCGGTGGGTTCCAGGACGCGAATGTCGAAGGTCGCCCGGTAAGGGGGCAGGGCCCATGATCATCCCACGGCATCGCCGCGGCTCAGGGTCTGTAAGGGTATTACCCCTCGGTCGGGTTGATAGACCTCGACCCCAACCCGCCCCGAAAGCAACAGGTAGAAGGCGTCGACCGGACGGCCTTCTCGAAGGAGATAATCACCCGGTTGCAACTGACACACAGAAGCAATACTGGCCAGGCGTCGCAGATGGTTTTCGGGTAACGCACGGGTGAACGGGTGACGCCGTAAGAGTTCGAAAATCCGTCGTTCGTCTTCAGCAGGTCTGGCCATGGTCCTACCTCCATGCATCAAGGGCCGGCATCTGTTGAGTGGGGACGGGCGTCAGGCACTCCGGGGCCTTTGGGAAACGGAAGCCGGTGAAGGCGCCCGCCCGTGCATGTGGCGCAGCGTCTGGACTTCGGCGGTGAGGTCAATTCCCACCGGGCACCAGGTGATGCATCGGCCACATCCCACGCATCCCAGGACGCCGAACTGGTCCACCCACCATCCC
>WFVP01000126.1 GCA_015491595.1 Anaerolineales bacterium | reverse complement strand
TCTCTCGTCTTCGGCCGATGGGCACACCCGCCTGTTGCCCCAGGCGAGAGCATTGGGCTGACCGGGTACAGGACCAAAATTCGCTGACCGCCGTCGGCCGTCGGCGGTCGGCCGTTTTCGTCCCGTGCCCGGTTAGAACTACCCCTAATCGTTTCTTACATCCACACCCGGCTACTCAACTGAAACCGTCTCGGAGGCGGATTCCCTGTCCTCCGCGTCTTCCTGGAGGGGCGGCAGGTCCTCCAGCGAGGTGAGCCCCACCAGCTCCAGGAAGCGAGGGGTGGTGCCGTAGAGGATGGGACGACCGGGGGCCTGGGCCCGGCCCACTTCTTCGATGAGTCCTTTCTCCAGCAGGCTGCGCACCACGCCGTCGCTGCTGACGCCCCGGATGGCGTCGATTTCCGGACGGGTGATGGGTTGCCGGTAGGCGATGATGGCCAGGGTTTCCAGGGCGGCCCGGCTCAGGCGGACTTTGGCCTCCAATCCCAGGAAGGCGCGCACCACGGACGCGGCCTCGGGCGCGGTGACGAAGCGCACCCGCTGGCGGTGCCGCTGGACCCGGATGCCCCGTCCCTGCAGGCGTTCCTCCAGCATGAGCAAGGCCGCCTCCACGTCCTCCTCGGAGGCCCCCGTGACCCGGGCGAGGCGGGCGACGGTGGTGCCTTCTTCCCCGGCTACCAGGAGCAGGGCTTCCAGCAGGGCATCCAGGGACAGAGGAGCAACGGGTTCCTTCATGCTATAATGCCTCCACCGGAGGAAGGTAGGGGTGGGCAAATGGAGGTCCAACCATGAACAAGACCTTGTGGGGGTTGTGGATACTGGGATGGACGCTGGTCGCCGGTTTCTTCCTCTCGGTTATGCCTGTCCAGGCCCAAGAAGTGTTCCGCTGCGACCCGGAAGCCCTCACCGGCCTGAGCGAGCAATTGCGCGCCGAGGGCGTCCTCACCCTGCAGGTGCCCGAAGAGGAATTCAACCGATGCCTGGAGCGTTACCAGTCCGCCATCCGACGCCAAACGCCTTTTCGGTCGGTGGACGTGGACTTTCGTCCCGGTGAAGTGCGTCTGCGTGGGCATCTGGCGTGGTTCTCCCTGACGGTGAGTGTGGAGCCCTATGTGGACCAGGGGCGCGTGTACGTCCGGCTGCGCGAGGTGCGCTTGGGCGTGCTTCCCCTGCCCACCTTTCTCCTGCGTCCCCACGTGGCCCGGTTGAACGCCGAACTGGAACGGGCGTTCCAACGTCCTCCTCTGTCCCACATCGAGGTCCAGCGTCTGGACATCAACGACGACGGTTTCGTCCTCACCGTGGCCGTGCGCAAGTGAACCCCAGGGGCTCGCCCCGAGTATACCAGGAAGCCCGGGGAGAAGGGGGTTTCCGCGGAAAAGAGGCCCGAAGGAGGGGCCTTCCCTGGATGGCGCGCCGCCTTTTGGCTTCTTCCCCTGAAAGGGAGGCCCTCGTCCGTGGAAGCGGCCTCCGGTTCCGCGCTGACCTCCTCGCGGGATGATAGTACAATGGAGGCAGCCCTGTCGAGGAGGAGCCTGATGGCGGTCATCGGCCGTTCCGTCCCCCGGGTGGATGCCGTCGGTAAAGTGACCGGCGAGACCAAGTATCCGGGCGATTTCAACCATCCCGACCAGCTGTACATGAAAATCCTCTTCGCCCACCGCCCCCACGCGCGCATCCGGCGCATCGACACCTCCCGGGCGGAGGCGCTGCCCGGCGTGGTCGCGGTGTTCACGGCCAAGGATGTGCCCAACAACGAGTACGGGCTCATCGTGCCCGACCAGCCGGTCCTGTGCGGGCCGGGGTCCAACAAGCCCTATGCCGACCGTGTGCGTTTCGTGGGAGACCAGGTGGCCCTGGTGGTGGCCGAAAGCGAAGAAATTGCGCAACGGGCCCTGGAGCTCATCCAGGTGGACTACGAAGACCTGCCTGTGGTCACCGACCCACTGGAGGCCATGCAACCCGATGCGCCCTTGCTGCACCCGGATAAGGGCTCCAATGTGTTCTGCCGTTATCGCATCCGAAAGGGGGATGTGGAGCGGGCCTTCCGGGAAGCCGACGTCGTGGTGGAGACGGAGTACCGGACGCCTTTCCAGGAGCACGCATACCTGCAACCCGAAGCCGGCCTGGGTTACATCGACGAAGAAGGGCGGGTGACCATTGTGGTGGCCGGACAGTGGACCCACGAGGACCAGGAGCAAATCGCGCACGCCCTGCAGCTGCCCAAGGAGAAAATCCGGGTCATCTACCCGGCCATCGGCGGCGCCTTCGGGGGCCGGGAGGACATGTCCATCCAAATCGTGCTCGCCCTGGCCGTCTGGCGTCTGTCCCAGCGAGGGATTTACCGGCCCGTGAAAATCGTGTGGAGCCGGGAGGAATCCATCATCGGTCACCACAAGCGGCATCCCTTCATCATCCGCACCAAATGGGCCGCGACCCGGGACGGCAAAATCACCGCGGCCAAGGTGGAGCTCATCGCCGACGGCGGGGCCTATGCGTACACCTCCACCAAGGTGCTGGGCAACGCCACGGTGCTGTGCACCGGCCCGTACGAAATCCCCAACGTCTGGGTGGACGCGTACGCGGTGCATACGAACAACGTGCCCACGGGCGCGTTCCGCGGGTTTGGCGGTCCCCAGGCCCTGTTCGCAGCCGAGACCCAGGTGAATAAGCTGGCCGAGGCCTTGGGGATGGACCCGGTGGAGCTCCGTATGCGCAACGCCTTCCGGGAAGGTTCCATCATGTCGGTGGGGACGCCCATTCCCAAAGGGGTCAGTATCCGCAAGGTTATCGAAGCCGCAGCCCGGGAAGCGGGTTGGGAGTACGACGAGGAGAAGGGCTGGCACCGTCCGCCGGAAGCGAACCGGAAATGGCCGGGGTGGGACAAGCCGCCCGCGCCCCATATCCGGCGGGGTGTGGGTTTCGCGTGCGGGTTCAAGAACGTGGGCTTCTCCTTCGGCTATCCCGAGAACACCTGGGCTCGTATCGAACTCCACGGCGGCGCGGAAATCGACCGGGTGGTGCTGTACTACGCGGGCGCGGAGGTGGGCCAGGGAGCCCACACCGTGTTCGCCCAGATGACGGCCGAGGCGGTCGGCGTGCCTTTGGAGAAGGTCCACCTGGTGCTGTCCGACACCGCGGTCACGGAGAACTCGGGCAGCGCGTCCGCGTCCCGCCTGACCTTCATGGCCGGCAACGCCATTCGGGGCGCGGCCCGGATTGCCCTGGAGAAGTGGCGGGATGAAGAGCGGCCGGCGGTCGGAGAATACGTGTATCGCCCGCCCCGCACCACCCCCTTCGACCCGGAGACGGGGAAGTCCGAGCCCAACTTCGCGTATGGGTACGTGGCCCAGGCCTTCGCGGTGGAAGTGGATACCGAAACCGGCCATGTGCGGGTGGTGGACGTGATTTCCGCCAACGACGTGGGGAAGGCCATCCATCCCAAGCTGGTGCAGGGCCAGATTGAGGGCGGCGTGGTTCAGGCTTTGGGCTACGTGCTCATGGAGAACTTCATCACCCAGGATGGGTACGTGCTCACGGATAAGCTGTCCACGTACTTGATTCCCACCATTCTGGACGTGCCTCCCCGGGTGCGCAGCCTGATTCTGGAGTATGCGGACCCGCTGGGACCCTGGGGCGCGCGGGGGATGGGCGAGATGCCCTTCCTGCCGGTGGCCGCGGGGGTCATCCACGCGGTCCATCAGGCCACGGGCGTCTGGTTCCATGCCTTCCCCTTGATTCCCGAACGGGTCCATGCGGCGTTGCAGGCGCGCGCGGCCAAGGCGCCATCGGCCCCCTGAGCCCGTTGGCGCATATCCATTTCTTGTGGGACCTGGTTGGAGGTTATCTTGCACACGTCTCGCGTCATGCTGACCGGGCACGGGACCGCGAGCGATGAGGCGGCTTTGCCGCCTCATCCATTTTGAGGCCCTTCGGAGATTCCTCAACGGGACGCGAAGGCCTGGCCGGGCACAGGTCCCAGGGGAAATCCGAAAAGCTGGGGATTTGCTGTGTATGGAGGGGGTGGTTACTCGTTACGGATAGCTCACCCGGAACATACGGCGGGCGATGTACAGATGGCCGTTGTAACGGGCCCGGGCCTCCAGATACAGACGGCCTGGATGGTCCTGGGGGGCCTGCAGCCCGAACTGGAGGAGGCCGTGGGCATCGGTGGCGCCTACGTGTTGCACGCCCAGGGAGAAGCCGTCTTCGGCGAAGAGTTCCACGGTGATGTCCAGCCCTTCCACGGGTTTCATGTTCTGGTCCAGGGCCAACAGGGTGACGATGAGGGTCTCCCCGGGAGCCACCTCGGGGGTGTTCACCTGCACCTGGAGCTGCAGTTTCTCGGGTTTACGGGGACTGTGAACGGGTCCTCCCGGTGGCAGGCCTCCCATGTCCTGCTCCAGGGCCATGCGTCCCAGGTCCGCCACAACGATGCGTTCCGGGGCCTCGAATCGGAAGAGCAGGCGGGCGTTCTCGAAGTCCTGGAAGATTTGCAGGCCGTCGGTTTCGATGCCGGAGATGGGCATGCCGAAAATCCGCTCGCCGTTGTACTTCAGGTAGACCTCCAGGAAGGCGTAGCACACGGCGTATCCTGTGGGGTACGTGCGGCAATGGGGTCCCCGTTGGGCGTGGGTGAGGTAGGGTTCCCCGGGGATGCGGAACCGCTTGCCCAGGGGTTCCAGGCGCACCTGTTCGGTGGCGTCGGTGACGAAGACCGCTTTTTCGAAGTATTGCACCCAGGTGCCGTCGGGACGTCGCTGGAGGGGGCTGATGGGAAGGCCGAAGACGAATTCCGGATTGGGGACAGACGTATAGAAGGCCTGGAAGACATCGGCCACGATATAAGGCGATGTCCGTTTTTCCCCCTGTGGGGCCGCGCCTGGTTTCCACACGCAGGCTTGCAGAGCGATGAGGAAAAGGACCATCGGGCCGGCCAGCCGCCAACGCGCTTTCTTATGGACTGCCATAGAGCATCGCGTCCCGAAGAGCCTCCACCACCGTATCCGGTGCCATCAACCACAACGCGCGGTCTTTTTGCGCCCAGAAGAGCACCGTGCCATGCGGGGTGCCTTCCCAACGATACCAGCCGTTGACCCGTTGATAAGGTCCGAAGCGGGCTTCGGCGTATTCCAAAAAGGCCTCACGGAATTCCTGCAGGTCCTCCTCGGTGTCCCAGCGAAGGTCCAGGACCAATGCGGTCGTGTCCCAATCGGCGCTGTAGTACAACGCGTATGCGTCACCGCCCCAACCTTCCGCTGCCCGTTCCGCTTTGGCGCGTGAAAGGCGCCAGCTGTCCTCCCGTCCGTACCGCAAGACCAGCCAGAGCCAGAACTCCCCTAAAGCATTATACTCTACAATCGGCTCCCATCCATCCCCTAAAACCTGACGAATATCCGGTAATGTCACCTTCACCGGTTTGTCGTTGGGATACCGCTCAGGGTGCAGGATTTGCTCGGTGGAGAGGGGCGGTTGTTCGTAGGCTTGATTCACTGCCTCCCATCCCCCGCGAGACTGCAGGTACTGCACGAAGTCCGCGCCCTGGTCGTACGGGAACAGCAAATCCTTCTTGAAGAACTCCGGGGCCTGTTCGAAGACGGGGTTTTCCAGGTTGCGATAGTAACGGCGGATGGCGTCCTGCTCCCGGGGGGTGGCTTTGGTCCAGAACCATTCCAGTTCCACCACGGACGCGTCCCCTTCGATGAGGGCCTGAAGGGCGCCGCAGTATTCCGAGTCCTGCTTGCAGGTCTCGTCGTTGTAGTTCAGGTTTTGGTCCAGGTCCCACCGCTGGTCCTGGAGCGCGTGGGTGAACTCGTGGGCATAAGTGAGCCGGGCATGGGCGGGAAAGCCCTCGGCCACCACG